>NZ_JBPQTQ010000110.1:0-21747 GCF_051386415.1 Streptomyces sp. URMC 129 | reverse complement strand
GGCGGGGGAAAACCCTGCGGCTCAGGCCACCGGCTTGTACATCTCCTCGATCAGGTGCCCGAACTCCCGCTCCACCACCGGCCGCTTCAGCTTCAGGCTCGGCGTCAGGTCACCGTGCTCGACGTCCAGCTCCCGCGGCAGAAGCTGGAACTGCTTGACCGTCTGCCACCGCTGGAGCCCCGAGTTCAGCTCGTCGATGTACCCCTCGATGAGCTGCCGCGTCTTGCCGTTCGCGACCACCTCGGCGTACTCCCCGGCGATGCCGTTCTCCGCCGCCCAGGCCATGATCGCCTGGCTGTCCAGCGCGATCAGCGCCGAGCAGAACTTCCGGCCCGCGCCGACGACCACCATCGACGACACGTACGGGCACACCGCCTTGAAGCGGCCCTCGATCTCGGTCGGCGCCACGTACTTGCCGCCGTCCGTCTTGAACAGGTCCTTCTTCCGGTCGGTGATCCTCAGGTACCCGTCGTCCGACAGCTCCCCGATGTCCCCGGTGTGGAACCAGCCGTCCGGCTCCAGCACCTCCGCCGTCTTGTCCGGCAGCCCGTGGTAGCCCTGCATGATCCCCGGGCCGCGCATCAGGATCTCGCCGTCATCGGCGATCCGCACCTCGTTGCCCGGCAGCGGCTTGCCTATCGTGCCGGTGCGGTACCCCTGCCACGGGTTGACGGTGCTGGCCGCGGCCGACTCGGTGAGGCCGTAGCCCTCCAGGATCGGGATGCCCGCGCCGCAGAAGAAGTACGCGATGTCGGGGGCGAGCGCCGCGGAGCCGGAGACGCAGCCGCGCAGCCGGCCGCCGAAGGCGTCGCGCAGCTTCTTGTACACGAGCCGGTCCGCGACCGCGTGCTTGGCCGCGAGCCGCGCGGGCACCGACTCCTTGCCGGTGCGCCGGAAGTTCTCCTGCGAGACCCGGGCGTACTCACGGGCGACCTCGGCGGCCCACGCGAAGATCTTGGCCTTGGCGCCCCCCGCCGCCCTGGCCTTCGCCGCGACACCGTTGTAGACGCGCTCGAAGATGCGCGGCACCGCGCACATCGTGGTCGGCCGCACCACGGGCAGGTTCTCGATGATCTTGTCCACCCGGCCGTCCACGGACATCACGTGCCCGATGACGATGTGCGCCGAGAGCAGCATCTTGCCGAAGACGTGGGCCAGCGGCAGCCACAGGTACTGGTCGTCGTCCTCCACGACCAGGTCGATCGACCGGACGGCCAGCCCCATGTACGACCAGGTGTCCTGGCCCAGCCGCACGCCCTTGGGGCGCCCGGTCGTGCCGGAGGTGTAGATGAGCGTCGCGAGCTGGTCGGGGCGCAGCCCGGCCACGGTCTCCCGGACGCAGTCGGGGTTCTTCTCCAGGTACGCCGCGCCGCGCTCGGCCAGCTCGGACAGGGAGAGGACCCAGCCCTCCGGGTCGCCCTCGGCGCGCACCGCGTCGGCCGTGTCGAGGACCACGACGTGCGCCAGGTCCGGCAGCCGGTCGCGCTGCGCGCGGGCCTTGGCGAGCTGGGCCGCGTCCTCGGCGATCAGCACCCGGGAGCCGGAGTCGGCCAGGATGAACGCGGTCTCGTCCTCGTTCGTCTGCGGGTAGACGGTGGTCGTGGCCGCGCCCGCGCACATGACGCCGAGGTCGGCGAGTATCCAGTCCACGCGCGTGGCCGAGGCGATGGCGACCCGGTCCTCGGGGCGGACGCCCAGATCCATCAGCCCGGCGGCGATGGCGAAGGTCCGCTCGGCCGCCTCGGCCCAGGTGCAGGAGCGCCACTCGTCAGGGCCGCCGTCGCCGGACGGCACCGGGTACCGGAACGCCGTCCGGTCCGGTGTGGTCTCGACCCGCTCCAGAAACAGGTGCGCCACCGACGGCGGTCGGTTGTTGATCGAATACTGCTTCTCGGTCACGACTCTTCCTCCGGGTGCCGCGCTGCAACGGGGGTAACTCACGAGTAACCATTGATTGGCGTTCAGAGTAAAGGCCGGGGGCGCCCGTTTGTAAGGGGGTGACTATTTCTTGTTCTTCCCGTCACCTCCGCCGTCCGAGTCGGAGGACAGGGCGGCGATGAACGCCTCCTGGGGCACCTCGACGCGGCCGACCATCTTCATGCGCTTCTTGCCCTCCTTCTGCTTCTCCAGCAGCTTCCGCTTCCGCGAGATGTCGCCGCCGTAGCACTTGGAGAGCACGTCCTTGCGGATCGCGCGCACGGTCTCGCGGGCGATCACCCGGGAGCCGATCGCGGCCTGGATGGGCACCTCGAACTGCTGCCTGGGGATCAGCTCCCGCAGCTTGGCAGCCATCTTGACGCCGTACGCGTACGCCTTGTCCTTGTGCACGATCGCGGAGAACGCGTCCACCTTGTCGCCGTGCAGCAGGATGTCCACCTTGACGAGGGCGGCGGCCTGCTCACCGGTCGGCTCGTAGTCCAGCGAGGCGTAGCCGCGGGTCTTGGACTTCAGCGCGTCGAAGAAGTCGAAGACGATCTCCGCCAGCGGCAGCGTGTAGCGCAGCTCGACGCGCTCCTCGGACAGGTAGTCCATGCCCTGCATGGAGCCGCGCCGGTTCTGGCACAGCTCCATGATCGCGCCGATGAACTCGCTGGGGGCGATGAGGGTGGCGCGCACCACGGGCTCGCGGACCTCGGCGATCTTGCCGTCCGGGTACTCGCTGGGGTTGGTCACCGTGTGCTCCGAGCCGTCCTCCATGGTCACCCGGTAGACCACGTTGGGCGCGGTGGCGATCAGGTCGAGGCCGAACTCCCGCTCCAGCCGCTCCCGGATGACCTCCAGGTGCAGCAGGCCCAGGAACCCGACGCGGAAGCCGAAGCCGAGCGCCGCGGAGGTCTCCGGCTCGTAGACCAGGGCGGCGTCGTTGAGCTGGAGCTTCTCCAGGGCGTCGCGCAGCGCCGGGTAGTCGGACCCGTCGATCGGGTACAGCCCGGAGAACACCATGGGCTTGGGGTCCTTGTAGCCGCCGAGCGGCACGGTGGCGCCGCCGCGCTGCTGGGTGATCGTGTCGCCGACCTTGGACTGGCGCACGTCCTTCACGCCGGTGATCAGGTAGCCCACCTCGCCGACGGCGAGCCCGTCGGCCGGGGTCATCTCCGGGGAGCTGACGCCGATCTCCAGCAGCTCGTGGGTCGCGCCGGTGGACATCATCTGGATGCGCTCGCGCTTGCCGAGCCGGCCGTCGACGACCTTCACGTAGGTCACGACGCCCCGGTACGCGTCGTACACCGAGTCGAAGATCATCGCGCGGGCGGGTGCGTCCGCCTCGCCGACCGGCGCGGGGACCTGGCGGACCACCTCGTCCAGCAGCTCCGCGACGCCCTCGCCGGTCTTGGCGGAGACGCGCAGCACGTCGCCGGGCTCGCAGCCGATGAGGTGGGCCAGTTCGGCGGCGAACTTGTCCGGCTGGGCGGCGGGCAGGTCGATCTTGTTGAGCACGGGGATGATCGTGAGGTCGTTCTCCATCGCCAGGTAGAGGTTGGCGAGGGTCTGGGCCTCGATCCCCTGGGCGGCGTCGACCAGCAGGACGCATCCCTCGCAGGCGGCCAGCGAACGGGAGACCTCGTAGGTGAAGTCGACATGCCCGGGGGTGTCGATCATGTTCAGCACGTGGGCCGTGCCCCCGGCCCCCCACGGCATCCGGACGGCCTGGGACTTGATGGTGATGCCCCGCTCGCGCTCGATGTCCATGCGGTCGAGATACTGGGCACGCATCTGGCGCTGCTCGACCACGCCGGTGAGCTGGAGCATCCGGTCGGCGAGCGTCGACTTGCCGTGGTCGATGTGCGCGATGATGCAGAAGTTGCGGAGGAGAGCCGGGTCGGTGCGGCTCGGCTCCGGCGCGTTCGAAGGGATCGCGGGCACGCGGGGGATCCTGTCGGGTCATGGCTGTGGGTCGCTTGGTCGTCCCCATGGTCCCATGCGGGCGGGTGTCCTCCGGATTGGGAGCACGACGGGGGCCGCTGGTACGCTGGCCCACTGTGTCCTGTCGGGACACGCCCTCTTCATCCCAACCCTCTCCACAAAAATCTGAGAAGGCTCATTCGTGGCGAACATCAAGTCCCAGATCAAGCGGATCAAGACGAACGAGAAGGCCCGCCTGCGGAACCAGGCCGTCAAGTCCGAGGTCAAGACCGCCGTCCGCCGGGCCCGCGAGGCCGCGGCCACCGGCGACTACGAGCAGGCCGAGGCCGCGCGCCGGGAGGCCGCCCGCAAGCTCGACAAGGCCGTGAGCAAGGGCGTGCTGCACCGGAACAACGCCGCCAACAAGAAGTCCGCGCTGGCCGCCCAGGTCAACGCCCTGCAGAGCTGAGCCTCTTCCGAGCCTCGCTCGCCACCGGTCCGGTTCCCGCGGCCCCTCTCTCCGCTCCGGCCGGTGCGCTTCCGGCACCGCGCTGATCCCAACGTTCGCCACGCGGGCGCGGTGCCCACCAGAACCAGGCGCGCATCTGCGGCAAGGCCCCGTTCCGCCCTTCCCCGGCGGTCTGGGGCCTTCGCGCTGAACGCGGTACGTTACCGCCATGCCGATGCCGGGGGGACAGCCGAACCCTTCTCCTTACCCGCCGCCCGGCGGCGGGCGGCCGTCAGGCCCGTACGGGCCCGCGCCGTACGCCGGTTACGGGACCGGCGGACCGCGGGGTCCGGGCGGGCCCGGGGGACCGGGAGGCGGGGGCGGCGGCTTCGGCCCGCTGATGCCCGCCTCGGCCGGCCGGCCGGGGGACGACCGCCCGCGCGGCGGGACGCCGGGCTGGCTGTGGGCACTGGGCGGCGCGCTGATCGCCTCGGCCGCGTGGGGCGGGGCGCTGTTCGCCACCGGGGTGGTCGGCGGCGCGGACGGCCCCGAGCTGGGCTACGTCTTCACCGAGGACTTATGCGACCGGGCCGACATGACGGCCTTCGAGGACGACTACGAGCCCTCGCCCGACGGGGAGCCGGCGTCCCGCTCGTTCCGCAGCGACGATCTCGACCTCGGGCACTGCGAGTTCAGCCTCAGGCCCGCCGGATCCCCGGCCGACGAGTACGAGCTGGTGTACGTGTCCTACGACACCACCTGGCACAAGGGCACCGACCCGTCCGGGGAGTTCGCCGCCAACGCCGAGTCCTACACGCAGTTCAACGACGACCCGAACTACTCGTACTACACGTACGAGACCGAGCCCATCGGCGACCTGGGCGAGGAGGCGTACATCGTCTACGGCTCCGACTCCGCCAGCGGGGTCCTGAGCTGGGTGACCCTGTCCGTCCGCGACGGCTGGTTCGAGTACGCGGTGACGTGGAACTCACTGATCTCCGGCGACGGGCACGCCGGTCTGACCAGCCGGGAGAGCGTCACGGACACCCTGATCGCCGCGACCGAGGCCACGCTGGCGGCGCTCCGGGAGGAGTGACGCGACCGGTGCGGCGCGAGGCCAACGGCCAACGGCGCACGGCCCGCGGCCCACGGCTCAACGGGAGCGCGCCGCCCCCGCGATGGCGACCACGGCCTTCTCCAGCGCGTACGCCGGGTCGTCGCCGCCGCCCTTGACCGCCGCGTCGGCGTCGGCGACGGCGCGCAGCGCGACCGCCACCCCGTCCGCCGACCAGCCGCGCATCTGCTGGCGGACGCGGTCGATCTTCCACGGCGGCATGCCCAGCTCGCGCGCCAGATCGGCCTGGCGCATGCCGCCGGGGGCCGAGGCGAGCTTGCCGATGGCCCGCACGCCCTGGGCGAGGGCGCTGGTGACGAGCACGGGCGCGACGCCGGTGGCCAGCGCCCAGCGCAGCGCCTCCAGCGCCTCGGCCGTGCGGCCCTCGACGGCGCGGTCGGCGACGGTGAAGCTCGACGCCTCGGCGCGGCCCGTGTAGTAGCGGGCGACGACCTCCTCGTCCACGGCTCCCTCGACGTCCGCGGCGAGCTGGGCGCAGGCCGAGGCCAGCTCCCGCAGATCGCTGCCGATGGCGTCGACCAGCGCCTGGCAGGCGGCGGGCGTGGCGCCGCGCCCGGCCGCGCGGAACTCGGCCCGGACGAAGGCCAGCCGGTCGGCCGGCTTGGTCATCTTGGGGCAGGCGACCTCCCGGGCGCCGGCCTTGCGGGCGGCGTCGAGGAGCCCCTTGCCCTTGGCGCCGCCCGCGTGCAGCAGGACGAGCGTGATGTCCTCGACGGGCGCCGTGAGATACGCCTTGACGTCCTTCACCGTGTCCGCCGACAGGTCGTGCGCCTGCCGGACGATCACGACCTTGCGCTCGGCGAACAGCGACGGGCTGGTGATCTCGGCGAGCGTGCCCGGCTGGAGCTCGCCCGGGGCCAGGTCCCGGACGTCGGTGTCGGCGTCGGCGGCCCGCGCGGCGGCGACCACGTCCCGCACGGCCCGGTCGAGCAGCAGGTCCTCCTGGCCGACGGCGAGGGTGACGGGGCCGAGGAGGTCGTCCGCGCTGGTCGTTCTGGCTACCATGCGCCCCAGCATCCCACGCGCCGCCGACACCGATCAGAATGGCGGGGTGACGGACGCGCGACACATCCTGGTGCTGCCGGACCGCGACGCCGCCGAGGCGGTGGCGGCCCGTGTGGCGGAGCGGCTCGGCCTGCCGGAGGAGCCCCGGCCGGTCCGGGAGGCCCTGGCGGGCGAGGACGACGCCGAGGACGCCCAGTGGCTGGTGGTGCTGGACACCCCGCCCGACGGCTGTGACCCGGCCGCGCTCGCGGAGCTGGCCGAGGCGCACGACGGCTGGCTGGAAACCGGCTGAGAGACGGCGGACGGCCCCCGTCCTCCGCCGGCGTCCGGCCGCCGCCCGGCGGGTCACTCCCGGGCGTGCCCACGCGGCCCCTCCGCCGTCGCGGTGACGGCCAGCGCCCCCTGGGTGTCCGTCCTGAGCACCGCCGCGCCGACCGCCTCCAGCGCCGCCAGGGTGGCCGGGGCGGGGTGGCCGTAGGTGTTGTCCGCGCCGCAGGAGATCAGCGCGAGCCGGGGCCGCAGCCGGTCCAGCAGCGGCCGGTGCTGCGCCGCCGAGCCGTGGTGGGCGACCTTCACCACGTCCACGGCCGACAGCCCGGACCGCTCGGCGAGCAGCCGCTCCTGGGCCGGGGGCTCCAGGTCGCCCGGCAGGAACACGGCCAGCCCGCCGGCCCGCACCAGCAGCGTCACACTCGCGTCGTTCGCCTCCAGCCCGGCCGCCGCCGCCCCCGCAGGCGGCCACAGCACCTCCCAGCTCAGCGCGTCGCCCACGCCGCCCCGCTCCCCCGGCACGGCCGGCACCACCGGAACGCCCGCGCGGGCCGCCACCCGCTCGACGAACTCCGCCTGCTCCGGGACGTCCCGCACACCGGACGTCCGGATGGCGCCGACCGCCCGGCCCTCCAGCACCCCCGGCAGCCCGCCCACGTGGTCGGCGTGGAAGTGGGTCAGCACCAGCAGCGGCACCCGCCGCACGCCCAGCTCCCGCAGGCAGCGGTCCACCGGCTCCGGCTCCGGCCCGGCGTCCACCACCACCGCCTGCCCGTCCCCGGCGGACAGCACCAGCGCGTCCCCCTGCCCCACGTCGCAGACGACCAGCCGCCAGCCGGGCGGCGGCCAGCCCGTGAGGATCCGCGTCAGCGGCGGCGGGCGCAGGACCGCCAGCAGGACCAGGAGCACGCACAGCGCCGACAGCCAGGGGCGTCCCGGCAGGCGCCGCACCAGCGCGAGCACGGCCGGCCCGGCCACGAGCAGCAGCGCCGCGCCCCACCAGCCGCCGGGCCAGTCCAGCTCGGCCCCGGGCAGCCCTGCGCCGGTCCTGGCCACGGCGGCGATCCAGCGCGTCGGCCAACTCGCCACCCACACCAGGGCGGTGGCGACCGGTATCGACACCGGCGCCACGACCAGGGCGAGCCACCCCAGCACCACGACGGGCGCCACGGCGGGCTCCGCCAACAGATTGCACGGGACGGCCACGACGCTGACCCCGGCGGCGAAGACGGTGACGACCGGCGCGCACACCGCGTGGGCCGCCGCCGCCACCGCCAGCCCCTCGGCGAGCCGCGCGGGCACCCCGCGCCGCCGCAGCGCCAGGCTCCAGCGCGGCGCGAGCGTGAGCAGGGCGCCCGTGGCCAGCACGGACAGCAGGAAGCCGAACGAGCGCGACAGGGCCGGGTCGTACAGCACCAGCAGCAGCGCCGCGGCGGCCAGGGCGGGCAGCAGCGAACGGCGCCGCCCGGTGGCGATCGCCAGCAGCGCGATGCCGCCGCACACCGCCGCCCGCAGCACGCTGGGCCCCGGCCGGCACACCAGGAGGAACGCCAGGATCAGCCCGCCGCCCACCACCGCCGTGGCGCGCAACGGCAGGCCCAGCCGCCCGGCCAGCCCGCCCCGCTCGGCCCGGGACGCGGTGCCCGGGGCGCCGGTCAGCACGGCCAGCACGATCGCGAGATGACTGCCGCTGACCACGATGGCGTGGGTCAGCCCCGTCGCCTGCACGGCCTCGGCCAGCTCGGGCGGGAGGCCCGAGTCGTCGCCGACGACCAGGGCGGGCAGCAGCGCCCGGGCGTCGCCGGGCAGCCCGGAGGCCGCCTCCCGGAGCCCGGCCCGCAGCGCCCCGGCGATCCGCTGCGGCGCGCCGGGCCCCCCGATCACCCCGGGCGGCCCGGCCGCCCCGAGCCGCAGGACGGCGGTCACCTCCACCTCGCGGCCCGGCAGCGGCGGCACGACCTCCGCCCGGACCCGCAGCCGGGCCGACGGCAGCAACTCCCGCCACCCCTCCGGCCGTTCGGCCTCGACCACCAGCAGCACCGGGCTGCGGACGGCCCGCTCGGCGCCCCCGGCCCGGACGCGGGTCGCCTCGGCCGCCAGCACCACCGGCCCCGGCGCACCGCCCGGCCGCGCCCCGGTGGCCCTGGGGTCGCCGGTCAGCGTCACCTCGGCGGTCACCCGCTGCCCGACCAGCTCCGGCAGCGGCCCGCCGCGCACCCCCGCCCGGTGCAGCCCGGCCGCCGCGGCACCCGCCGCCGCGCACAGCAGGACCATGGCGAACGCCACCGCCACCGGCCGCGCGGGCCGGGACGCCCCGGCCGGGCGCCGCGCCCGGCGCAGGACGACCGCCGCGGCGAGCAGGCAGAGGGCCACGCAGCCGGCGGTGACGCGCGCGGGCGCGCCCAGCGCCAGAGCCGCCGCCCCCCAGGCCCCCGCGGCGGGCGGCACCAGCCGCAGGTCCCCGGGCAGCTCCCGCCCCGGGTGGGCCGCGCCCAGCCGGTGGCCCGAGGCGGCGTGCACCGGATGGCGTCGCCCGGCCCCCGGCCCGTCAGAGGCTGACACGGTCCCTGATGTCGGCCAGCCTGCGCTGCCCGATCCCGGAGACCTCGCTCAGCTGGTCGATCGAGGTGAAGCCACCGACCTCCTGGCGATAGCCGACGATGTGCTCCGCCAGCACCGGCCCGATGCCGGGCAGCGTCTGCAACTGCTCGGCCGTGGCCGAGTTGAGACTGACCACGCCGCTGCCCGCCGGGGTGCCCATCGCGGTGCCGGGGCCGGGCGCCGTGCCCGCCCCGGCGCCGAGCAGGATCTGCTCGCCGTCGACCAGCGGCCGGGCCCGGTTGAGCCCGCCGGTCTCCGCGCCCGGCTCGCCGCCGCCCGCCGCCTCGATCGCGTCCGCCACCCGCGCCCCGGCGGGCAGCGTGTAGAGGCCGGGCTCGCGGACCTCGCCCGCGACGTCGACCACCACCTCGGCGGCGGCGCCCGGCGACGGCGACGCGGCGGGCGACGCGACCGCGGCGGGCACCTCCCGCTCCGCGACGGCCACCGGCCCGGGTCGGCCGGTCCAGTAGTGGTGGACGGCGAACACGGCCGCCGCCAGCAGCACCAGGGACAGCGCGGCCAGCGTCCGCGTCTCCATCCCGCACCGCGACCCGACCCACGGCGGCAGCCGCTCCCCCACCGCCAGCCGCACCCGCCGCCACGGCGACAGCCGCGCGACGGGAGCGTCCGGCGCCGCCGCGTCCGGGGGAGGGGGTCCGGCCTCGGGCGCCCGCACCGCCGCCGGAGGTGCGGGCGCCGCCGGAGGTGCGATCGCCGTCGCGGTCAGCTCTCCCGTCGTCCACGTCAGCCCCGCCGGGAAGAGCACCGCGGCCCGCGTCCGCGTCACCGCCGCCCGCGCCTCGCGGGCGCGCACGGGCCGACGCCCGGGCCCCCGTCCGGCCGGGGCACGCCCGGCTCCCTGCCTGCGTACTCGCTTTGTCTCCATGGCCGTTGACGCTAGGGGGCCGCCCGGCCCCGATGGGGGTCCACGGCCGAATCTGTGGACAACCAAAGGACTGTGGAAAACTTCGTCACTGAGGTGAGTGGACCTCTGCGACAGGACTTGTGCGGCCCTTGGCCAAGGGCAGAGGATCGCACCATGAGCACGCACGCCGTCCGCCCCGGCACCGGAGACCGGTGCCCCACGGCGGTGCGGCGTGCCCTCATGGTGGTGCTGCTGTTCGGCGCGGCCCTGTTCCTCGGCCTTCTGTTCGCCGGATCCGCGCATGCCGAGGAGTCCGGCGGCCTGCTCCCCGACCCGGTCGCGGTGCGGGACGTGCCCGCCACTCCCCGGCCCGCGGACGCCACGCGCACGCCCCAGGCCACGGACGCGGCACAGACGGCTCCGGCACCGCGCGCCACCGAAGCGGCGGAGACGCCCCCGGCACCGGGGACCACGGACGCCGCGGAGGCACCACAGGCACCGCAGGCGGCGCCGAGGACGGACCCGGCCCCCGAGCCGGTCCCCGCCCAGGCACCGCAGGCGGCCCGGAGCGCCGCCGACGAACCCCCCGCCCAGGCACCGCGGCAGGTCTCGGACGAGGCCCGTGCCGCCCGCGCATCGGGCGCTTCGTCCGTCGCCGGACTGACGGGCATGGCCGACGCGGCCGGTTCCGCACCACGGGCGCTCCCGCCCGTGGTCCCGGGCCTCACCATCGCCCTGCCGTCGGTGCGCATCTCCCTGCCGCACGCCCCCCCGCCCGGGTGGCGGGGCCCCGCGCACAACGGCGGCCGTGCCGGGGACAGCGGCGCCGGTGTTGCCCCGGGCGGCCACGACCGGGCGGCCCCCGCGGACGCCGGGCAGCAGGCCCGGCCCGGGGGGTCCGGCTTCGGGCCGCCGGTGCCCCACACCGCGCCCCTGCCCGCGCCGTCGCCCGAGGCCGAGCGGCCCGCGTCCGTGCCCCCGCCGCCCCGGGCGACGGACGGGCAGGACGACGCGGCCCGCGGCGACGGCGGCCCGTCGCCGTTCCCGCCCCGGCACCACACGAAGGACCTCGGGCGCAGCCTCTGCGACCCGACGCCGCGCGGTGTCGACCAGCCGCCCTTACTGCCCGTCGGTCACCCCCTGCTCTCCGGTACGGACGAGTCCCCCTCGGGGCCGGACTGTCCGCTGCGCGACCGCGCGCACGGGGTCCTCGCGCTGCCCGGCTGACGCGGCGCCGCGCGCTCCTCGCGCGTGCGCTCCGATCACCGTCAGCCCGAGACAGCAGGACTGAGAGCACCTCGATGTTCATATCCCGCGAAAATCCGGCGTACCGCCCCGTCACCGTGGAGGCGCCGTGAAGAAGTCCGCCGAGGAAGTCATCCAGATTCTGGTGGCCTACGACGCCACCCAGTGCGCCCACGCGGCGGCGAAGATGGTCGGGTGCGACCCGAAGACCGTCCGCCGCTACGTGGCGGCCCGCGACACCGGTCGCCCGGTGGCCGCCCCGATCCGCCGCCCCCGGCTCACCGACATGTACGTGGAGAAGGTCGAGGAGTGGGTCGACCGCTCCCAGGGGCGCCTGAGCGCGGCCCGCGCCCATGAGCGCCTGGTGAGCCTGGGCTACGACGGCACCGACCGCACCACCCGGCGCCTGGTGGCCGAGGCCAAGGCCCGCTGGCGCGCCGGGGTCCGCCGCACGTACCGGCCGTGGGTGCCCGAGCCCGGCCTGTGGCTGGAGTTCCGCTGGACCCAGGGCCCCACGGTGCCCGGCCCGGACGGACAGCCGCGCCGGACCTCGCTGTTCCATGCCTGGCTGCCCTGGTCGCGGTTCCGCGTCGTGCTCCCCTCGTGGGACCGCACGCTCCCGTCGCTGGTGTGCTGCCTGGACACCGCGCTGCGCGCGGTCGGCGGCGTCCCGGCACACCTGCTGACGGCCCCCGGCGCCGGTGCGGGCATCCGCCACTCCGACCTCACGGAGGTCGGCCTGCACTACGGCGCGCAGGCCCGGGCCCGCGTGCCGTACACACCGGACTCCATGGGCGACGGCAGGTGGGCGGAGATCCGGATCGCGCCGGGCGACCTGGTGCCCATCGGCACCGACCTGCGCCAGCGCTACACCTCGTTCGCCGCGCTGCGCTCGGCGTGCGCGCTGTTCACCGAGCGGGTCAACACCGGGAACGAGCGGATCACGATGGAGCGCCGCCGCCTCAATCCGCTGCCGTCCGAGCCGTGCGCGCTGGCCCTCGGCCGTCGGCGCACGGTGAACGGCGACCGCGCCATCGCCTACGGCGCGCGGCGCTACCCGCTGCCGCCGAGCGTGGCGGGTCGCGACGTCTGGATCCGCGCGGCCGACGGCGAGCTGGTCGTCGTGGCGGACCTGGCCGGGCCGACGCGGCTGGCGGAGGTGGCACGCCACCGGCTGCCCGCCCGGACCCTGCGGGAGCGGACCCCCGCGCGGGCCGAGCGCGAAGGCTGAGCGCGAGGGCCGGCCGCCGACGCGGCGGCCGGCCCGCCCGCCCGGCTCCGTCTCACGCCGGACGGCCGCTCACCGCGGCGAGACGACCACGCCCAGCAGTCCGGGCCCGGTGTGCGCCCCCAGCACCGCGCCCACCTCGCTGACGTGCAGCTCGGCGAGCCCCGGCAGGCGGCGGCCGAGCCGCTCGGCCAACTGCCCGGCCCGTTCCGCCGCCGCCACATGGTGCACCGCGACATCGACCGGTCCGGCCGCCGCGTGGTCGGCCGCCAGCTCCTCCAGACGCGCGATGGCCCTGCTCGCGGTGCGGACCTTCTCCCGCACCTCGATGCGTCCCTCGGTCAGTTCGAGCAGGGGCTTCACCGAGAGCGCCGAGCCGAGCAGCGCCTGCGCGGCTCCGATCCGGCCGCCGCGCCGCAGATGTTCCAGGGTGTCGACATAGAAGTACGCGCGGGTCGCCTCGGCCCGCTTCACCGCGCCCGCCACCGCCTCGTCCAGAGTGCCGCCGACCGCCGCGACCTCGGCCGCCGCCAGCACCGCGAAGCCCAGCGCCATCGCGACCATCCCGCTGTCCACCACCCGCACCGGCACCGGCGCCTCGCGGGCCGCGACCACCGCCGCGTCATAGGTGCCGGAGATCTCCGACGACAGGTGCAGCGAGACGATGCCCGTCGCGCCCGCGTCGGCCGCCGCCCGGTAGGCCGCGGCGAACATCGACGGCCCGGGCCGGGACGTCGTCACCGGCTGCCGCTGCCGCAGCGCCTGCTCCAGCCGCCGCCCGGCCTCCTCGGTGCCGTCCTCCAGCGCCTCTCGGCCGAGCACCACCGTCAGCGGCACCACCGTGATCGCGTGGCTCTCGATCGCCGCCCGCGGCAGGTAGGCCGTGGAATCGGTGACGATGGCGAGAGAGCGGGACATACAACGGAGACTAGCGGAGGCGTCCGGGGAGCCCGGCAGAGCACCGGCCCGATGCGCCTCCGCCCGCGCTCAGTCCCCGTCCTCGACCGCCCTGCGCTCGGTGGCCCGCTCCGTCGCCGGCCCGGTCGCCCGGTCGCCGGTGACCTGCCCGGGCACCGGCGACCAGTGCCGCAGCGCGTTCGCCTCCAGCGCGATCTGCTGGTGCAGGGCGTCCACGCCCGCCGTGTCGTCGTGACGCGCGCGGTCCTGCGCGGCCCGGCGCAGCGAGTCCGCCGACGAACGGATCCGCTCCGCCCGCACCCGCAGGTCCGGCAGGCGGGCCGCCGCGCGGGCCCGGTCCGGCTCGGCCGTCATCAGCAGGGCCAGCTCGTCGTCGACCCGCTCCGCGTGCGCGGCGAGCTGGTCCAGCAGCGCCAGCGCCTCCCGCAGCGCCGGGTCGCGCTCCACGCCCGCGGCGAGCGTGCCGCGCGTGCTGTCCAGCGACAGCCGCAGCTCCCGCCGCATCCGCGCCATCTCGCCCACCACGCCCGGCTGGGCGGCCCGCGCCGCGAGCGTCGCGTCGGTCAGCGTGCGACGCACCTCCCGCTTCGCGCGGGTGACGCCCCGTCTGACGGCACGCACCCCGCGCACCACCATCGCCACGAAGACGCCGAGCACCACCAGGGACAGCGCGAGCCACGCGATAGCTATCTCCATGAATCCCCAGGGTAGGTCCCCGGACGCCGATCAGGCGGGCACAATGTTGACCAACTTCGGCGCCCGCACGATGACCTTGCGGATCCCGGCCCCGCCCAGCGCCGCGACCACGCCCGGATCGGCCAGCGCCAGCGCCTCCAGCTCCGCCTCCGTCACCGCCGGCGGCACCTCCAGCCGCGCCCGGATTTTCCCCCTGACCTGCACCACGCACGTCACGGTCTCGGCCACCAGGTACGCCGGGTCGGCCACCGGGAACGCCTGCCGGGTCACGCTCTCCCCGTGGCCCAGCCGCGCCCACAGCTCCTCCGCGATGTGCGGGGCCAGCGGCGCGATCAGCAGCACCAGCGTCTCCGCCGCCGCCCGCGGCACCCGGGCCAGCTTGGTGACGTGGTTGTTCAGCTCGGTGATCTTGGCGATCGCGGTGTTGAAGCGCAACTGCTCCAGGTCCTGGGTGACGCCGTCGATCGCCCTGTGCATGGCGCGCAGCGTCTCGTCGTCCGGCTCGTCGCCGACGACCGTGACCTCGCCCGTCGCCTCGTCCAGCACGTTCCGCCACAGCCGCTGCAGCAGCCGGAACTGGCCGACGACCGCGCGGGTCTCCCAGGGCCGCGACACCTCCAGCGGACCCATCGCCATCTCGTACAGCCGCAGCGTGTCGGCGCCGTACGCGGCGAAGATCTCGTCCGGCGCGACCACGTTCTTCAGCGACTTGCCGATCTTGCCCAGTTCGCGGGTGACCGGCTGCCCCTGGTACAGGAACGTGCCGTCCCGCTCCTCGACCTCGGCCGCCGGCACCGGGAAGCCGCGGCTGTCCCGGTAGACGTACGCCTGGATCATGCCCTGGTTGAACAGCTTGTGGTACGGCTCGTCCGACGAGACGTGTCCCAGGTCGAACAGCACCTTCTGCCAGAACCGCGCGTACAGCAGGTGCAGCACGGCGTGCTCCGAGCCGCCCACGTACAGGTCGACACCGCCGGTGGGCATGCCCTCGCGCGGGCCCATCCAGTAGCGCTCGATCTCGGGGTCGACCAGCCGCTCGTCGTTGTGCGGGTCCAGGTAGCGCAGTTGGTACCAGCACGAACCCGCCCAGTTGGGCATGGTGTTGGTCTCGCGCCGGTACCGCTTGGGCCCGTCGCCCAGGTCCAGCGTGACGTTGACCCACTCCTCGTTGCGCGACAGCGGCGTCTCCGGCTGCGTGTCGGCGTCGTCCGGGTCGAACGTCCGCGGCGAGTAGTCCTCGACCTCCGGCAGTTCCAGCGGCAGCATCTCGTCGGGCAGCGGGTGTGCCACGCCGTCCTCGTCGTAGACGATGGGGAACGGCTCCCCCCAGTACCGCTGGCGGCTGAACAGCCAGTCCCGCAGCCGGAAGTTGACGGTGCCCTCGCCCAGACCCCGTTCCTGGAGCCAGGAGTTCATCCGGGACTTGGCCTCGGGGACGGTCAGCCCGTCCAGCGTGATCCCGTCCCCCGCCGAGTTGATGACGCGCGCGTCCTTGGCGTCGAACGCGTCCGCCCACTCCGCCGGGTCCGTGCCGCGCCCGTCGGCGGGCTCCACGACGCACCGCATGGGCAGTTCGAAGGCCCGCGCGAACGCGAAGTCCCGGCTGTCGTGCGCCGGGACGGCCATGATGGCGCCCGTGCCGTAGCCCAGCAGCACGTAGTCCGCGATGAAGACGGGAATCCGCTCGCCGTTGACCGGGTTGACGGCGAACGCCCCGGTGAAGACGCCGGTCTTCTCCTTCGCCTCCGCCTGCCGCTCCACGTCCGACTTGGCGGCGGCCTGCTTGCGGTAGGCCGCGACCGCCTCGGCCGGGGTGGCGTGCCCGCCGGTCCACACCGCGTGCGTGCCCTCCGGCCAGGCGGCCGGGACGACTGCGTCGATCAGGTGGTGCTCGGGCGCCAGCACCATGTAGGTGGCGCCGAACAGCGTGTCCTGCCGGGTGGTGAAGACGGTGACGGTGCCGCCGTCGCCCTTCTCACCGACCTGGAAGTGGATCCGGGCTCCCTCGGAGCGGCCGATCCAGTTCCGCTGCTGGAGCTTGATGGCCTCGGGCCAGTCGACGGTGTCCAGGCCGTCCAGCAACCGGTCGGCGTAGGCGGTGATCCGCATGTTCCACTGCCGCAACTTCGACTTGAACACCGGGAAGTTGCCGCGCTCGGAACGGCCGTCGGCCGTCACCTCCTCGTTGGCCAGCACGGTGCCCAGGCCGGGACACCAGTTGACCGGGGAGTCGGAGGCGTAGGCCAGCCGGTACCCGCTCAGCACGTCGGCCCGCTCCGCGGCGGTCAGCTCACCCCACGGCCGCCCGTCCGGCGTGGCCTGCTCGCCCGCCTCGAACCGCGCGACCAGCTCCTCGATGGGCCGCGCCCGCCCGGCGTCCGGGTCGTACCAGGAGTTGAAGATGCGCAGGAAGATCCACTGCGTCCAGCGGTAGTAGTCGGGGTCGATGGTGGCGAACGAGCGCCGCTGGTCGTGGCCCAGGCCCAGCCGCCGCAACTGCGCCTTGTACGTCCTGATGTTGGCCTCGGTGGAGACCCGCGGATGCGTGCCGGTCTGCACCGCGTACTGCTCGGCGGGCAGCCCGAAGGCGTCGAAGCCCAGGGCGTGCAGGACGTTGTGCCCGGTCATCCGCTGGAAGCGGGCGTAGACGTCGGTCGCGATGTACCCCAGCGGATGCCCCACGTGCAGCCCCGCGCCCGACGGGTACGGGAACATGTCCATGATGAACTTCTTGGGCCGGGCCGCCCGCTCGGGGTCGCCCGCCAGGTCCCCGGACGGGTTGGGCGTCTCGTACGTGCCGTGCCGCTCCCAGTAGTCCTGCCAGCGAGCCTCGATGTCCGCGGCCAGGGCGGCGTCGTACTTGTGTGTCTCGCTCATCGTCTTCGGCACTCCATCGGTCGTCTCTGCCACGCAATGAAAAAACCCCTCACGCAGGAGGGGATGGCCGCGCTGGCGTCATGGTCGTCGTTCGTCAGCGCGGCCGCGTAAGCAGAAGGCGTACGGCACGCATGGCGACAGGGTAGCGCACTCCCCGCAAGGCCCTCGCGCCGAAATACACGAGCGGGCCGCCCACCGAATGGACGGCCCGCTTCAGGCTGTGGAGCTAAGGAGAATTGAACTCCTGACCTCTTGCATGCCATGCAAGCGCTCTACCAACTGAGCTATAGCCCCTTGCCGATCCGCCTCGGGCTTTCCCTTCCGGGCTTTCCCCTCGGCGGCGATGCCTACTGTACACGCCCCCCGGGCCCGTTTGCCAAATCGGTTCCCGGCGGGGTCAGACGCTGGCGAACGAGTAGAAACGCTTCAGCGCGCAGTGCTCGTCCAGGAGCCGGCCGTAGATCGGCTCGCCCTCCAGTTCGCGGTACACCTCGATCGGGTCGCCCTTTATGATCAACGCCCGCGCGCACTCCACGCACCAGTACTGGTAGGCCACGTTGACCGGTTGCAGGTCGCGCACGATGGGCGTGCCGGCTCCGCACCAGTCGCACTTCCTGCTGTGTGCACCCATGCGCTATCAGCTCCACCCTCGGTTGTGGGCCGTGCACACGAGGCATACCCCTCCGTCGAGCCGGGTGATCGCGACCGGGAGGTCCCGCTCCCGGCGTCGTGACGATTCTGCCACGGCGGGGGCCCGCCGATAAGCCTTGTGATCCCGCCTCCGCACGAAGGGAGACGGGATCGATACACAGGGCTCAACGGGCCTTCCGGCGGTCCGGCGCCCCGGCCGCCACGCCCGCCCCGGCCGTCACACCGAGCGCCGGGGGGTCACCCGCGCGGCTCCGGGAGGGAGGGGGGCCGGGAGTCAGACGTCGTCGCCGATGACGGGCTCGGGGAGGGAGCCCGCGTTGTGCTCCAGCAGGCGCCAGCCGCGGACGCTCTCGCCCAGCACCGACCAGCAGCAGTTGGACAGCCCGCCCAGCGACTCCCAGCTCTGCGGGGGCAGCCCGAGCAGCCGGCCGATGGTGGTGCGGATGGCGCCGCCGTGACTGACCACGACCAGCACCCGGCCCGGCGGCAGCTTCTCGGCGGCGCGCTCGACCAGCGGCGCCGCGCGGTCCGCGACCTCCGTCTCCAGCTCGCCGCCCCCGCGCCGCACCGGCTCGCCGCGCTTCCACGCCGCGTACTCGTCGCCGTAGCGGGCCATGATCTCCTCGTGCGTCAGGCCCTGCCAGGCGCCGGCGTACGTCTCCCGCAGCGCCTCGTCGTAGGTGACGTGGAGGCCGGTCACGGCGGCCAGCTCGGCGGCCGTGTCCCGCGTGCGCCGCAGGTCGGAGGAGATGATCGCGAACGGGTCGAGGCGGGCCAGCAGCCCGGCGGCGCGGCGCGCCTGCGCCCGGCCCACCTCGGTCAGCTCGATGTCCGTGGTGCCCTGGAACCTGTTCTCCAGGTTCCACGCCGTCTGGCCGTGCCGCCACAGCACGATCCGGCGGAGGCCGTCGGCGCCGCTCAGCTGCCCTCACCGCCCTCGCCCGGCTCACCGGCGTCCGCGGCGGCGGCCCGGCCCCGGGTGGCCTCGGCGTCCGGCGGCAGCTCCAGCAGCGGGCAGTCCTTCCACAGCCGCTCCAGCGCGTAGAACACCCGCTCCTCCGCGTGCTGCACATGCACCACGACGTCCACGTAGTCCAGCAGGACCCAGCGGCCCTCGCGCTCGCCCTCCCGGCGGACCGGCTTGACGCCCAGTTCCTTGGACAGCCGCTCCTCGATGCCGTCGACGATCGACTTGACCTGGCGGTCGTTGGGCGCGGAGGCCAGCAGGAAGGCGTCGGTGATGGCCAGGACGTCGCTGACGTCGTAGGCGATGATGTCGTGCGCGAGCTTGTCGGCGGCGGCCTGGGCGGCTACCTCGATCAGCTCGGTGGCGCGGTCCGTGGCGGTCACAGGTGCAGCAATCTCCTCGATGTCGCGGGCGCGGGCCCGTCCGTGCTGTCCAGGGTCTCACGCCGTGCCGACACTCACGCCCCAAAGTCCTGGCCCAGGATGATCGTCACATCGGCGGTGCCGGGGCTGTCGCCCTGGACGACGGCCTCCTCGGGCAGCCCCAGCGTCCTGGCCACCTCGATCGCGGTCTGCCGGTGCGCCTCGTCCGCGTACGTCACCGACGACTCCGCGCTCCGGTCGTCCGCCGCGCGGCTGTCGGTCACGCTGAAGCCGCCGTTGAGCAGGGTGACCCTGGCCTGCTCCGCCGCCTCCTCGCCGCTGCCCGCGTCCCTGATGCCCACGCGCGCCGCCGCGCCCGGGGCGGCGTCGTCGACGGTGCCGCCGAGCACGTCCGCGACCAGCCCTTCCGCGGTCGCGTCGCTGATCGTGCCGCCCTCCTCGACGGGCAGCTCCTCGGTGGTGTAGTCGCCCGCCTGCGCGAACCCGGCGAGCCGGGCGAGGCTGGCCCCGAGCTCCTGCTCGGTCAGCGAGGGGTCGGTGATCTGCGCGAGCCCCTCCACGACGCGGATGGCGCCGCTCTCGCTGTCCGGCATCTTCGCCAGCACCGCCGCCATCACCTGCCCGAACCGGGCGAGCTGGGCGCTCTGCGGCTCGTCCTCGGCGCGGTGGGTGGCGTACGCGGCGGCGGCCCGGCCGTCGAGCAGGACGTCCTCGCCCAGCGGCACCAGCGGGCCCGCGTCCTCGTTCCCCTCCTCGCCCTCCTCGGCCGGCACCTCGGCGTCGGTGGTCACGGTGATGCCGCCGACCAGGTCGACCAGGATCTCCAGGTACGGGGTGTCCAGCCGCCAGGTGCCCTTGATGTCGGCGCCCAGCAGGCCGCCCACGGCGTCCCGCACGGAGCCGGCGGCCTCGTCGGCGACGGCCTGGCCCAGCGTCGTGGGGCCGCCGTCGGAGGTCACGGCCAGCTCGTTGGGCAGCAGCAGCGTGGTGCCGGACCGGTCGGTCTCGTTGGCGACGAGGAGGGCGGTGGCGGTCTCGTCGGAGTCGGTCTGGCGCAGGTGCACCACGATCACGTCACGCCGCTCCGCACCGGTGGCGCCGTCGCCCGCGTCGCCGGAGCCGGAAACGAACGGCAGCCGGTCGGTGCCCCACAGGTAGCCGGTGCCGCCGAGCAGTGCCAGGACCAGCACCACGATCAGCAGCCGGCGCCGGCTCCGGCCGCGCCGCTTGGCCTCCTCGCGGCGCTCGGTGCGGCTCTCGGTGAACTTCAGCCAGTCGATGACGTCCTGCGACTCCTCGTCCGGCTCGTCGACGAAGGAGAACTGCTCGGTCTGGTACCCGTCGTCCGGCGGCTGTCTCGGCGGCGGCACGGCCGCGGGCTGCTCCGCCGGGCCGGGCTCCGCCACGGGCGCGGGAGCCGGCTGCCCGGCCGTGCCCGGGTCGTAGCCGTAACCCGCGTAGACGTCCGTGACGGGTGGCTGCGGCGGCTGCGCGGGGTAGGCGTCGGGGTGGCCGGTGGCGTAGGGGTCGTACGCGTAGCCCTCGTACCCGGCCCGCGGCTGCTCCTGCCCCGGGGACTGGGGCTGGGGCTGCTCCTGCTGCTGGGTGGGGGCGGGCGCGTACAGCGGGCGCCCGTATTCGTCGTATCCGTAGACCTGCCCGTACGGATCCTGTCGGTCGTTCACAGTGCCGCCCTTCAGCCCGCTCAGCGTGTGGGTTCGGTGAGGTCCCGGTACAGCGCACGCTTGTTGATGTAGCGCACGACCCCGTCGGGCACCAGATACCAGACGGGATCGCCGTGGGCGACCCGTGCGCGGCAGTCCGTCGAGGAGATCGCCAGCGCGGGCACCTCGACCAGCGAGACGCCGCCCTGCGGCAGTCCGGGGTCGGCGAGGACGTGACCGGGCCGGGTGACGCCGATGAAGTGCGCGAGCGAGAAGAGCTCGGCGGCGTCGCGCCAGCCCAGGATCTGGGCCAGCGCGTCGGCGCCGGTGATGAAGAACAGGTCCGCGTCCTCGTGTTCGGCCCGCAGATCCCGCAGGGTGTCGATCGTGTACGTCTTGCCGCCGCGGTCGATGTCGATCCGGCTGACGGAGAACTGCGGATTCGACGCCGTCGCGATCACCGTCATCAGATAGCGGTCCTCGGCCGGGGAGACGGACCGGTGCCCCTTCTGCCACGGCTGCCCGGTGGGCACGAAGACGACCTCGTCGAGGTGGAAGCGCGCGGCCACCTCGCTGGCGGCGACCAGGTGACCGTGGTGGATCGGGTCGAACGTCCCGCCCATCACGCCCAGCCGCCGCTTGGCGGGGCCTATCTTCTCTCGCATGCGCCGACCTTAGCGGTCGCGGTTGAGCCGCGTGGTGATCCAGAGGAGGAGCAGCAGGGCGGCGAGGGCGCCGCCGCCGATGGCGTAGGCGTTGAGGGTGCTCTCGTGGCCGCCCTCCTCGGCGAGGGTGCGCAGGGCCGAGGCGGCGGGCGAGGCGGTGAGGTGAGTCATCGCGAACCTATCCGGGAACGGGGCATGGGACGGCATGACGGCGTGGAACCGTGCCTGTCATCGTAAGCGGACCGCCCCGCGACGGCCTCCCGCCCCCACCGAACCCCGCCGGACC
>NZ_JBPQTQ010000109.1:0-21806 GCF_051386415.1 Streptomyces sp. URMC 129 | reverse complement strand
GGGGTGCGCCGGGGGCCGCGCGGGGCCGGTCCCGGCAGGGTCCCGGGACGGTCCCGGGTGGGCGCGGGGTCTCCTAGGCCGGGTCGTAAAAGGGGTCTTTGCCCCGCTTTTCCGGGGTCGCTAAGAATGGGCGTCGTCCCCGATCGAGGCCGTTTCCCGATACGGCCGGAAGCAGAGGTCAGCACTCCATGTCCCTTCGTACCGCGCTGCGCCCGACCCCGTCCCGCGCCCGCCGGATCATGACCGCCGGCATCGTCACCGCGTCCGCCGCGGTGCTCGGTGTCACCGGGGTCTCCGGCACCGCGAGCGCCGCGAGCGCCGCGGAGAACGCACAGGACATCGCCCGCGAGATGATCGACAACGACACGCAGTTCCAGTGCTTCAAGAACATCGTCGACCACGAGAGCGACTGGGACCACACGGCGGTCAACCCGTCCAGCGGCGCCTACGGCCTGGTGCAGGCCCTGCCCGCGTCGAAGATGGCGACGGCCGGCTCCGACTGGAAGACGAACCCGGCGACCCAGATCGAGTGGGGTCTGGACTACATGAACGAGCGCTACGGCAGCCCGTGTGAGGCGTGGGCGTTCTGGCAGGCCAACCACTGGTACTGATGCCTCCCGGCACGCCTCCGGCGACGGCCTGAGCACGGCGCCGGCCAGGGCCCAGCGGGACGGCATCAGCCAGGCGATCTGCTCGACGCCGAGGCTGCCGTGGACCTGGAACAGGGCGCCGGTGAAGACGAGCTGGACCACCGAGATCATGACCAGCAGCGGCATGGTCATCTCGGAGGTGCGGACCAGGGCCGAGATCACCAGGCCCAGCATCATCGAGGTGCAGCCGAGCACCGTCAGCACGATGATCAGCTCCGCCATGGGCGAGAAGATCACCCCGTCCAGGGGGATGTCCCGGGGGACCAGGCCGATGAGGCCCAGGATGAGCCCCTGGATGACGGTGACGATGCCGAGCACGAAGACCTTGGACATCAGATACGCGGAGCGTGACAGGCCGACGGCACGTTCTCGCTCGTAGATCGTCCGTTCCTTGATCAGCTCGCGGACGGCGTTGGCGGAGCCGGTGAAGCACATGCCGACGACGAGGATCAGCAGGATGATGCTGGCGTCGCCGTTGCGGTAGCCGTTCTCGGGCGCGCCGGGGCCCAGGCCGTGGTCGGCCGGGACGAACGTGCTGACCAGCCCGAGGACGATGGGCAGCGCCAGGGTGAGGCCGAGGAAGCCCTTGTCGGCCATGATGACCGCCGCGTAGCGGCGCATCAGCGTCCACACCTGGGAGCCCCAGGTCTGGGCCTTCTGCTGGATGACGCCCATGGGGTGGAACTGCGGCGGGGCCACCTGCGGGTGCACGGCGTCCACGTCCGCGGCGTACATCTGGTAGTGCTGGGAGCCGCGCCAGCGGCCCATCCAGTCGAAGTCGCGGTAGTTCTCGAAGGCGGAGAAGACGTCGGCCCAGTTGTCGTAGCCGAAGAAGCCCAGCGCCTCGTCCGGCGGGCCGAAGTAGGACACGCCGCCGCCGGGCGCCATGACCAGCACCCGGTCGCACAGCCCCAGCTCGGCCACGGAGTGGGTGACGACGAGCACGGTGCGGCCGTCGTCGGCCAGGCCGCGCAGGAGCTGCATCACGTCGCGGTCCATGCCCGGGTCGAGGCCCGAGGTGGGCTCGTCCAGGAAGATCAGCGACGGCTTGGTCAGCAGCTCCAGCGCCACCGACACGCGCTTGCGCTGGCCGCCGGAGAGGGAGTGGATGCGCTTGGTCGCGTGCGGGCTGAGCTTCAGCTCGGCGAGCACCTCCTCCACGCGGGCGTTGCGCTCGGCCTCGCCGACGTCGCCGGGGAAGCGGAGCTTGGCCGCCAGCCGCAGCGCCTGCCGGACGGGCAGCGCGGTGTGCAGGATGTCGTCCTGCGGCACCAGGCCGATGCGGTGACGCAGCTCGGCGAAGTGCGTGTAGAGGTTCCGGTGGTCGTACAGGACCTCGCCGTAGGTGGCCGGGCGGTAGCCGGTGAGGGCCCGCAGCAGCGTCGACTTGCCGGAGCCGGAGGGGCCGATGACGCCGATGAGCGACTTCTCCGGGACGCCGAAGGAGACGTCGTTCAGGATGGTCGTCTGGCCGTTGTTGACCTTGACCGTGAGGTGGCGGGCCGAGAAGGAGACCTCACCGGTGTCGATGAACTCCTGGAGCTGGTTGCCGACGAGCCGGAACGTGGAGTGGCCGACGCCGACGGTGTCGGTCGGCCCGAGGTAGCGCCGGCCGCCCTTCTCCAGCTGCTGGCCGTTGACGTAGGTGCCGTTGTGGCTGCCGAGGTCGTGGATCTCGAAGCGGCCGTCGGGGTGCGCGAGGAACTCGGCGTGGAAGCGCGAGACCTGCAGGTCGGAGACGACCAGCTCGTTCTCCAGCGCGCGGCCGATCCGGGTCACCTGGCCGACGGCGAGCATGTGGAGGCTGGTGGCGCCGCGGTCGATGGCGCCGGTGGCTCCCCAGCCCTGCTCCGGCTGCTGCTGCGGGAACCCGGGCTGCTGCTGCGGCATCCCCGGGGGCGGTCCGGCCATGGCCGCGGCCGGTGCCTGGTGCTGGGCTATGGAGGGGACCCCGGAGAAGGTGAGCCGGGGACCGTCCGTGGCGTTGCCGAGATGGACGACCGCGCCCGGTCCGAGCGCGGCCTGCTGGACGCGCTGCCCTTGCATGTACGTTCCGTTCGTGCTGCCGTGGTCCTCCAGGACCCAGCCCTGGCCGCCCCAGCGCACCGTGGCGTGGCGCCAGGAGACGCGGGCGTCCTGCAGCACGAAGTCACCCTGTGGATCCCTGCCCAGGTGGTACGCCCTGGTGGGATCCAATGTCCAGGTTTGTCCGTTCAATTCGAGTACGAGTTCCGGCACTCCATGCCCCACAAAGATTGTCCCCCGAGAGACCCCCGCGGGGAGGTCTGGGATGGTTGCATCGTGGGGGAACTATTCCAGGCCCGGGGCCTTGACGGTAACCCGCCCCCCGAAAGTGACGAAGCTGGTGCACGGTGTCAGCGGCTCCGTGACGTTCATCTCGTTGCCGTGTCCAGGGGCCGGACATGACACGGTCCGGCGGTCCGTACCGGCTACCGTGAAAAGCACCATGATCTCTACGCACTCGGCCGAAGAGGACATCCCCACTCTGCTGGTGAAGATCTTCGGCAAGGACCGGCCCGGCCTCACCGCCGGGCTCTTCGAGACCCTGGCCGCCTTCGCGGTGGACGTCATCGACATCGAGCAGGTCGTCACCCGCGGCAGAATCACGCTGTGCGCCCTGGTGACCGCGCCCCCCGCCCGCTCCGGGCCCTGCTCCGAGGGCGAGCTGCGGGCCACCGTGCACGCCTGGGCGGAGTCCGCGCGGCTCCAGGCCGAGATCATCTCCGGCACCGGTGACAACCCCGCGCGCGGCACCGGCCGTTCCCACGTCACCGTGCTGGGCCACCCACTGACGGCCGACACGACGGCGGCCATCGCGGCGCGGATAACGGCGGCGGGCGGCAACATCGACCGGATCTACCGGCTGGCGAAGTACCCGGTGACGGCCGTGGAGTTCGACGTCTCGGGCGTGCCCACCGAGCGGCTGCGCGGCGAGCTGGCCGCCGAGGCGGCGGCGCGGGCGGTTGACGTGGCGGTGGTGGCCTCGGGGCTCCAGCGGCGGGCGCCGCGGCTGGTCGTGATGGACGTGGACTCCACGCTCATCCAGGACGAGGTGATCGAGCTGTTCGCCGCGCACGCCGGCTGCGAGGCCGAGGTCGCGGCGGTCACGGCCGCGGCGATGCGGGGCGAGCTGGACTTCGAGCAGTCGCTGCACGCGCGGGTGGCGCTGCTGGCGGGGCTGGACGAGTCGGTGGTGGACAAGGTCCGCTCCGAGGTGCGGCTGACGCCGGGGGCGCGGACCCTGATCCGGACACTGAAACGTCTCGGCTGTCAGGTCGGCATCGTCTCCGGCGGCTTCACGCAGGTGACGGACGCGCTGCGGGACCGTCTGGGCCTGGACTTCGCCGCGGCCAACACGCTGGAGATCGCCGGCGGCAAGCTCACCGGCCGGGTCACCGGGGAGATCGTGGACCGGGCGGGCAAGGCGCGGCTGCTGCGGCGGTTCGCCGCCGAGGCCGGGGTGCCGCTGTCGCGGACGGTGGCGATCGGTGACGGGGCCAACGACCTGGACATGCTGAACGCGGCCGGGTTCGGCGTCGCGTTCAACGCCAAGCCCGTGGTGCGGGAGGCGGCGCACACCGCGGTGACCGTTCCGTTCCTGGACACGGTGCTGTATCTGCTGGGGATCACCCGGGAGGAAGTCGAGGCCGCGGACGCGCAGGGCTGAGCCCCGCGCGCCGGACGTCGGCGCGCGTGCGGCGGCGTCACTCGTACGGCGTCCAGAAGGCGACGAGGGTCGCGACGCCGTGCTCCACGGACTTCCACGTCCCGGTCAGGGACAGCACGGCGATGGCCGAGGTGGGGTATCCGAGGCGGTTCATCCGGGCCAGGGCGTCCCCCTCGGCCCGGCCCGCGAGGGCGTCGGCCAGGCCGTGGACGGCGGGGTTGTGCCCGACGAGCATCAGGTCCCTGACCTCGTCGTCGACGCCGTTGATCACGGCGATCAGCTCGCCGACGGAAGCCTCGTAGAGCCGCTCGTCGTAGACCGTCTTCGGCCGTCTGGGCAGCTCGGGGGCGCACAGCTTCCAGGTCTCGCGAGCGCGGGTGGCGGTGGAGCAGAGGGTCAGCTCGGGGGTGATGCCGGCTCCGGCCAGCCAGCGTCCGGCCACGGGGGCGTCCTTCCGGCCGCGCTCGGCGAGCGGCCGGTCGTGGTCGGACACCTGCGGCCAGTCGGCCTTGGCGTGTCGGAGGAGAACGATCCTGCGGGGAACTTCGACGCTCATGTGCCCCAGCTTCGCACGAAAGGTGCCGTGGGGCGCGGGGGGTTGGGAATCCCGCCGCAGGTCACGGCAGCCAGCTCCGCCAGACGTGGTCGACCAGTTCGGTGACGGGCCGCGGGCCGTCCGCGGCCCGCGCCTCGGTGGCGCAGAACTGGAGGCTGAGCAGGGCGGCGAAGGCGATCGCCGGGAGGGTGAGGACCCACCAGCGGAGGCGGATCTCCGGACCGGATCGGGGGGCGTGGGCGGCCATGCGGTGGTCTCCATCCGTCGCTTCGGACCGTTGCCCGAGAACTTACGGAGACGCGGCCGCGCGGCCCATCCGGTGACCCACCCAGTCGGCCCTGAACCTGGCCCCCTAGGGGATGGTGGGGTTACCACCACCCCGGGCCCGCCCGGGAGGCCGCGGGGCGGGTCAGGGGGCGGCGACGGTGGCGACGATCCCGATGACGACGGTGATGGCGAGCATCGCGCCGAGGACGAGGAGCAGCTTGCGCTGGCCGCCGGTCGGGTTGGGGTCGAGGACTGGCATGAGGGGATTCTCCCACTCACGCGTCGTCCTCCACGCACCGGTCCCGCCCGGCGTGCACCCCGGCCGCGATCTGCGCGACCATCAGCGCGGCCATCAGGGCGAGCGGCGCGCGCCAGCCGCCGGTGGCCTCGTTGAGCGTGCCGACGAGCAGCGGGCCCGGGACGCACAGCAGGTAGCCGGTGCTCTGGGCGAAGGCGGACAGCCGCACGACGCCGGGGGCGGTCCTGGCCCGCAGGCCGATGAGGGTGAGGGCGACGGGGAAGGCACAGTTGGAGACGCCGAGCAGTACCGCCCACGCCCAGGCGCCGGCGCCGGGGGCGAGCCAGAGGCCCGCGTAGCCGGCCAGGCCGCAGACGCCGAGGAAGGCCACCAGCGGGCCCTGGTGGCGCAGCCGGGTCGCCAGGCGCGGCAGGACGAAGCCGAGGGGCGCGCCGACGCCCATGATCACGGCGAGCAGCAGTCCCGCGGTGCCGGCGGAGACGCCCGCGTCGCGGAACATCTGCGGGACCCAGCCGAGGGTGACGTAGGCGGCGGTGGCCTGGAGGCCGAAGAAGAGGGCGAGCGCCCGGGCGGTGTGGGAGCGGACGAGGGCGCGGGGCGCCGCCGCGTCGGGGCCCGGCCGGGCCGGCGCGGGGCCACCGGGCAGGTCGCGGGCGCGGTCGCGGCGGAGCACGGCGAGCCAGGGCAGCACGGCGACGGCCGCGGCGGCGGCCCAGACGCCGAGGCCGACGCGCCAGTTGTCCCCCGCGGCGTCGGTGACCGGGATGGTGAGGGCGGCGGCGCCGGCGGTGCCCAGCGCGAAGGCCGTGGCGTACAGGCCGGTGACCGGGCCGGCCCGGTCGTCGGAGAAGTACCGCTTGACGAGGACCGGCATCAGCACGTTGCCGACGGCGATGCCGGCCAGCGCCAGCGCGGTGGTCGCCACGAAGAGGGGGGTGGAGCCGGACAGCGAGCGCAGCGCGAGGCCGGTGGCGACGGCGGTCAGTCCGGCCACCACGACGGCGACCGGGCCGAAGCGCGCGGCCAGGCGGGGCGCGGCGATGCCGAAGAGGCCGAAGCACAGCGCGGGCACGGAGGTCAGCAGTCCGGCCACGGTCCCGCTCATGCCGAGGTCGGCGCGGATCTCGGCGAGCACCGGGCCGAGGCCGGAGATGGCGGGGCGGAGGTTGAACGCCGCCAGCACCAGCCCGGCGGCGACGAGCCACGGCGCCGCGCCGTGCCGGGGGGGCGGTCGTGGGGGAAGTCTGCTGGAGAGTACGGTCGTCCTTCGTCAGCTCCATAGACATCATCATAGAATCATGGGATGAATCTCCCGGCAGGGGGATCCGGATGTCCCGGGAGAGTTATGTCACTGACCGCGCCCCGCCGTTCCGCCCTGGCCGACCAGGTGATCGGGCAGCTGCGCCACGAGATCACCTCCGGCACGTGGCCCATCGGCTCGCGCATCCCCACCGAGCCGGAGCTGGTCGAGCAGCTCGGGGTCGCCAGGAACACCGTGCGGGAGGCCATCCGCGCCCTGGCCCACAACGGGCTGCTGGACATCCGGCAGGGCTCGGGGACCTATGTGATCGCCACCAGCGAGCTGGCCGGGGTGATGCACCGCCGCTTCGCGGACGCGGCGCCGCGGGACGTCGCCGAGGTGCGCAGCACCCTGGAGGCGGCGGCGGGACGGCTGGCCGCGCTGCGCCGCACGCCGGGCGAGCTGCGGCAGCTGGAGGCGCTGCTCGCGCGGCGGGACGCGGCATGGGCGGCCGGGGACGTGGAGCGCTTCGTGGCGGCGGACACCACGTTCCACATGGCGGTCGTCAAGGCGTCGCACAACGAGGTGCTGACCGCCCTCTACGCGGACCTGGGCACGGTGGTGCGCGAGGCCCTGCGCCAGGACGTGGGCGACGAGCTGCGGCCGGACGGCCACGTGGACCACGGCCGGCTGGTGGCGGCGATCCGGGCCGGGGACGCGGACGCCGCGGCGGCGGAGGCGGGCTCGTACGCCCTGACCTGCCGGGCCGCCGCCGCCCCGCGTGCCACCGCCTGATCGACGGCCGGGCACGCGGGGCGGGCAGCGGCTCCCGCGGTCAGGCGCCCATCGCGTGGACGCCGCCGTCCACGTGGACGATCTCGCCCGTCGTCTTCGGGAACCAGTCGGACAGCAGCGCCACCACGCCGCGCGCCGACGGCTCCGGGTCCGTCACGTCCCAGCCGATCGGCGCGCGGGTGTTCCACACGTCCGCCAGCTCCTCGAAGCCCGGGATCGACTTGGCGGCCATCGACTTGATCGGCCCGGCCGAGACCAGGTTGACGCGGATGTTCTTCCCGCCGAGGTCCCGCGCGAGGTAGCGGCAGGTGGCCTCCAGGGCGGCCTTGGCCACGCCCATCCAGTCGTACTTGGGCCAGGCGACCTGCGCGTCGAAGTCCATGCCGACGACCGAGCCGCCACGCCGTTCGAGGAGCGGCAGCAGGGACATGGTCAGCGACTTCAGCGAGTACGCCGAGACCTCGACCGCCGTGGCGACCGACTCCCAGCCGGTGTTCAGGAAGTTGCCCCCCAGGGCGTCCTGGGGCGCGAACCCGATGGAGTGCACCACGCCGTCCAGGCCGATGCCCTCGCCGAAGTGCTCGGTGACGCGGGCGGCGAGGGTGTCCAGGTGCTCCTGGTTCTGCACGTCGAGCTCGATGACCGGCACCGGCTTCGGCAGGCGCTTGGCGATCCGCTCCACCAGGGTCATCCGGCCGAAGCCGGTCAGCAGCACCTCGGCGCCCTCCTCCTGCGCCAGCCTGGCGGTGTGGAAGGCGATCGAGGATTCGGTCAGCACCCCGGTGACGAGGATGCGCTTTCCGGCCAGCAGTCCGCTCATAGTCAGTGCCCCATGCCCAATCCGCCGTCAACCGGGATGACGGCTCCAGTGATGTACGCGGCCTCGTCGGAGGTCAGGAAGCGCACCACGGCGGCGACTTCCTCGGCCTGGGCGTAACGCCCCAGGGGGACCTGGGAGACGATCTCCGCGCGCCGCTCCTCGCCGAGGGCCCGGGTCATCTCGGTGTCGACGAAGCCCGGGGCGACGACGTTACAGGTGATGCCCCGGGAGCCCAGCTCCCGCGCGATGGACCGCGCGAAACCGACCAGGCCCGCCTTGGCCGCGGCGTAGTTGGCCTGGCCCGCCGAGCCCAGCAGGCCGACGACGGACGAGATCAGCACGATGCGGCCCGAGCGGGCGCGCAGCATGCCGCGCGAGGCCGCCTTCACGACGCGGAAGGTGCCGGTCAGGTTGGTGTCGAGGACGGCGGTGAAGTCCTCCTCCGTCATGCGCAGCAGCAGTTGGTCGCGGGTGATGCCGGCGTTGGCCACCAGCACCTCGACCCGGCCGTGTGCGGCCTCGATCTCCTTGTACGCCTGCTCGACCTGCTCGGGGTCGGTGATGTCGCACTTCACCGGCAGGCAGCCCAGCTCGGTGAGCTCCTCGGGAGGTTCGCCGGTGCGGTAGGTGATGGCGACCTTGTCGCCGGCGTCGGCGAGGGCGCGGGCAATGGCCATACCGATCCCGCGGTTGCCTCCGGTCACGAGTACCGAGCGGCTCAAGGGACCACCTTCTCTCTGCGTTGTACGTCGATCTCGCTGCGTCGTTCGCTTCGCACAAACGCTATCCGCCCCGCCAGGGCGATGAGAAGCGGGTACGTCACAGGGGGCCCGGCAAGGCCCTGTGGGATGTCCACAGGCCGGGTGTCGCGCGGCGGCGGGCCGCCTGTGCAGAGGCGAACGCGAACGGCATGATCGTATGCGGGGGCCGCACGCCCACCGCCCCCGCCACCTTCAGCTGGCTACGGACAGGAGACACCGTGCCCAGAACCATCGATGAATCGTTCCTCTCGCTCCCCCTGCGCCCGCTGGCCGACGCCGCCCTGGCCCGGGCGCGGGCGCTGGGGGCGGACCACGCGGATTTCCGTCTCGAACGGGTGCGCAGCGCCAGCCGGGTGCTGCGCGACGCGCGGCCGTCCGGTGCCGAGGACACCACCGTCACCGGCTACGCGGTGCGCGTGGTGCACGGCGGCAGTTGGGGATTCGCCGCCGGTGTCGACATGACGATGGACGGCGCGGCGCGCGTCGCCGCGCAGGCGGTCGCGATGGCCCGGCTCTCCGCGAAGATCATCGCGGCGGCCGGTTCCGGCGAGCGGGTGGAGCTGGCCCCCGAGCCCGCCTACGGCGAGCAGACCTGGATCTCCTCCTACGAGATCAACCCCTTCGACGTCCCCGACGCCGACAAGACCGCGCTGCTCACCGAGTGGAGCGAACGGCTGCTGGCCGCCCGGGGCGTCAGCCACGTCGACGCGCGGCTGTGGGCCGTGCAGGAGAACAAGTTCTACGCCGACACGGCGGGCACCGTGACCACGCAGCAGCGGGTGCGCGTCCAGCCCGAACTCACCGCGACGGCCGTGGACTCCGGCAGCGGCCGGTTCGACTCGCTGCGCACCCTGGCGCCGCCGGCCGGGCGCGGCTGGGAGTACCTGACGGGCACCGGCTGGGACTGGGACGCCGAACTGGCCGGGATGCCGGAGCTGCTGGCCGCCAAGATGGCCGCGCCCTCGGTCGAGGCGGGCCGTTACGACCTGGTGGTCGACCCGTCGAACCTCTTCCTCACCATCCACGAGTCGATCGGCCACGCCACGGAGCTGGACCGGGCGCTGGGGTACGAAGCGGCGTTCGCCGGGACGTCGTTCGCCACGTTCGACCGGCTCGGGACGCTGCGCTACGGATCACCGATCATGAACGTGACCGGGGACCGGACGGTGGAGCACGGCCTGGCCACCATCGGCTGGGACGACGAGGGGGTGCGCACCCAGTCCTGGGACCTGGTGCGGGACGGCGTCCTCGTCGGCTATCAGACGGACCGCCGCACCGCGCGGTTGTCGGGCTTCGAGCGGTCCAACGGCTGCGCGTTCGCGGATTCGCCGGCGCACGTGCCGCTGCAGCGCATGGCGAACGTCTCGCTGCGGCCGGCGCCGGGCGGGCCGGACACCGAGGAGCTGATCGCGGGCGTGGACCGGGGCATCTACGTGGTGGGACACGGCTCGTGGTCGATCGACATGCAGCGGCACAACTTCCAGTTCACCGGGCAGCGCTTCTTCCGGATCGAGAAGGGACGGCTGGCCGGGCAGCTCAGGGACGTCGCCTACCAGGCCACGACGACGGACTTCTGGGGCTCGATGGAGGCGGTCGGCGGCCCGCAGACGTACGTGCTGGGCGGGTCGTTCATGTGCGGGAAGGCGCAGCCGGGCCAGATCGCGGCCGTGTCGCACGGCTGCCCGAGCGCGCTGTTCCGTGGTGTCACCATCCTCAACACCACACGGGAGTCGGGCCGATGAGCGCGGGAAGCATCGCACCTCACGAGATCGTCGAACGGGCCCTGGCACTGTCGCGGGCGGACGCGACGGTGGTGATCGTGGAGGAGGAGTCCACGGCGAACCTGCGGTGGGCGGCCAACGCCCTGACGACGAACGGCGTGACGCGCGGGCGCCGGGTCACCGTCATCGCGGTGGACGGCGCGTCGTCCGGCGTGGTGTCCCGGACGGCGGTGACGGCGGCGGAGCTGGGGCCGCTGGTGCGGGCCGCCGAGGAGGCGGCGCGGCAGTCGCCGCCGGCGGAGGACGCCCGGCCGCTGGTCGGGGGCGTCCCGGAGTCGCCGGACTTCGCCGCGCCCGCCGGGGAGACCTCGCCGGAGGTCTTCGCGGACTTCGCCCCGGCGCTGGGCGAGACGTTCGCGCGGGCGCGGGCGGAGGGCCGCGAGTTGTTCGGTTTCGCCAGTCACGCGGTGGTCTCGACGTATCTGGGCACGTCGAGCGGCCTGCGGCTGCGGCACGACCAGCCGACGGGCAGCGTGGAGCTGAACGCCAAGTCGCCCGACCGGGCCCGTTCGTCGTACGTCACGCTGCCGACGGACGACTTCCGGGACGTGGACCCGGCCGCGCTGGACGCGGACCTGGCGACGCGGCTGGCGTGGGCGGAGCGCCGGATCGACCTCCCGGCGGGCCGGTACGAGACGCTGCTGCCGCCGACGTCGGTGGCGGACCTGCTGATCTACCAGCACTGGACGGCCGACGCCCGCAACGCGCACGAGGGCCGCACGGTCTTCAGCAAGCCGGGCGGCGGCACGCGCGTGGGCGAACGCCTGGCGGCGCTGCCGCTGACGCTCTTCAGCGACCCGGCGGCGCCGGGGCTCCGGACGGTGCCGTTCACGGTGGCGCGGTCCTCGGCGGCCTTCTTCTTCCCGGTCGGCTCGGTGTTCGACAACGGCCAGCCGGTGACGCGGACGGACTGGATCGAGGAGGGCGTGCTGCGGCGGCTGCCGACGACGCGCCACACGGCCGAACTGACCGGCCTGCCCCTGGCACCGTCGGCCGACAACCTGATCCTGGCGGGCGGCGGGCCGCGCTCACTGGCGGAGATGGTGGCGGCGACGGAGCGCGGACTGCTGATCACCTCGCTCTGGTACATCCGGGAGGTCGACCCGATGACGCTGCTGCTGACGGGGCTGACGCGGGACGGGGTGTACCTGGTGGAGCACGGGGAGGTGACGGGCGTGGTGAACAACTTCCGCTTCAACGAGTCCCCGGTCGACCTGCTGGGCCGCGCCACGGAGGCGGGCCGGACGGAACGCTGCCGCTCGCGGGAGTGGGGCGACTACTTCTCCCGGACGGCGATGCCCGCCCTGCGGGTGCCGGAGTTCAACATGAGCTCGGTGAGCCCGGGCGTGTGAGAGACGCCCGCGCTGTGCGCTTCCGCCACGGGCATGACGCGGCCGGCCGGCGGAGGCGCACGGCACGGGCGTCAGGTCCGGGTCCGGGGGCGGCGGGTCACAGCCTCCGGCGGGAAGGGGCCTCTCTTGTTTCGGTGCTGAGACCGGCGCACGGTGCGGTGGGGAGCACGGCTCCTCACCGCGATGGGCGGGACGCGTGAGGAAGCCCTCGCCGCACTCCGCCACCACGTCTCCCGGGACAGATCGTCCTCGGTGAGCCGCGTGCGGAGGCGGGACGCGGAGACCGGGCCGGGTACGGCCCGGTCAGCCGAGCGGCGAACCGGCACCGGGCCGTACCGCCGCACGCTCGCCCGGCGGGCCGGAAAGGGCGGGCCGTAGGATGGCCGGGACCCGTAACCTCGCATCAACTTTTCAGGACGACGACGTGACACGCCTCGGCGAATCCGTGCGGCGCGCTTCCGCGCTGCTGGCTCAGGATCTCTCCTCCGACACCCTCGTGCGGCAGCTTCTGGAGGAGACCGGCGCCCGGCGGTATCTCGACCTCACGGACCTCTCCCCCGCCGAGCAGGCCGCGCTGATCGCCTCGCGGGCCGTCGACGTCCTGCCGTCCGCCGAGAAGCTGGCGCGGCGCATCGAGGACAAGGGTGCGCTGCACGTCAAGCTCGGCATCGACCCCACGGCCGTGGACGTGCACCTGGGGCACGCGGTGCCGATCATCGTGCTCAGCCGCTTCCAGCGCATGGGCCACGACGTGACGCTGATCATCGGGGACATCACCGCCAAGATCGGTGACCCGTCGGGCCGCTCCACGGAACGGCCGCCACTGACGGACGAGGACATCGCGCGGAACCTGGCCGGGTACCGGTCGCAGGTGAGGCCGTTCTTCGACTTCGAGCGCGTCCGCGTCCGGCACAACAGCGAGTGGCTGGCCGGGATCACGCTGCCGAAGCTGATCGGCATCCTCTCCCAGGTCTCCGCCTCGGCCCTGCTCCAGCGCGACGACTTCCGCACCCGGCTGGAGGCCGGGCACGGGCTGTCCATGTCGGAGCTGATCTACCCCGTCGCCATGGCCATCGACTCCGCCGAGATCGACGCGGACGTGGAGCTGGGCGGTGTCGACCAGCTCCTCAACATCCAGATGGGCCGGCGCGTGATGGAGATCTACGGCCTGGAGCCGCAGATGATCGTCACCATGCCGCTCATCGAGGGCACCGACGGCTCCGGCGCGAAGATGTCGAAGTCCAAGGGGAACTACATCGCCCTCTCCGCCCCGGCCGACGACGTGTTCGGCAAGGTCATGTCCGTCCCGGACCGCCTGATCGAGCCGTACCTGCGGGCCTGGACCGAGTGGACGGACGCCGAGCTGGCGGCCGTGCGCGCGCGGCTGGCGGACGGCTCGCTGCACCCCATGGACCTGAAGAAGGTCCTGGCGGGCGAGGTCGTCGCCGTCCTGTACGGGGTGGAGGCGGCGATGGCGGCGCGGGCCGGTTTCACCGCGCAGTTCTCGCGGAAGAGCTTCACCGACGTCACCACGCTGCCCGAGGTCGATCTGGCCGAGCACGGCGCCGAGGGCATCGCGACGGTGCTCACCAAGGTCCTGGAGTTCACCCCCAGCGCCTCGGCCGCCCGGCGGCTGGCCAAGCAGAACGGGCTGCGCCTGGTCCTGCAGACCGGCGGGGACCAGACCTCGGCCGTGCTGCCGGAGGCCGACGCGCTGCGCCCGCTGGGCGATGTCGTCGCCGAGCACCTCGCCGCCGCGGCCGGGGCGCCGGACGGGATCTACCTCAAGGCCGGGCGGAAGCTGGCCCTGGTCCGGGGCTAGCCTGGAGGCGGAGAGGGATGGTGGCGATGGCGATGAGCCTGCGACGCAAGGCGGGGGCCGCGCCGGGGACGGTGTACCGGATCACCGAGGCCCGGCAGAGCCTGGACGAGGACGTGCGCGGGCGGCAGCGCCGCTACGTCGTCTCGATGCTGATCCGGACCGTGGCGGTGCTCCTCACCGTCCTGCTGTGGAACGTGAGCACGCCGCTCGCCGCCGTGACGCTGGTCCTGGGCGCGGTGCTGCCGTACGTCGCCGTGGTCATCGCCAACGCGGGCCGGGAGAACGCGCCCTCGCTGCCGTCCGCCTTCCTCACCGGACCGGCCCGGCATTCCTTGCCGCCGGGCGGCTCCACCGACGAAGAACGATGATCACAAACGGAGTTCGGTCTTCCGATCGCTTGGCTTGCGTCAAGGTCGGGAAAACGTCAGTTCAATTCGGACCATCGGGTGCATCGGTGGGTGCATTGCATGTCATACTTCAAGAGCGCTCCGTATCCCCCGTCGGAGCGACGGACCGACGCCGGGCGGCTCCCCCCGTGGCTGCCCGGCGTCGCCCTATGTCCGTGATGATGTTGGGTGAGTTCCGTGTCTGATGTGACGAACGCGTCCCCGACCGCATCCCCGCGCGATCCGCTGATCTGCTCCGCCAAGGGCTGCCGCGAGACGGCCGTCTGGGTTCTGGCCTGGAACAACCCGAAGCTGCACACGCCCGAGCGCCGCAAGACGTGGCTGGCGTGCGAGGAGCACCGCGAGCACCTGTCGTCGTTCCTGGGGGTGCGGGGGTTCCTGAAGGACGTCGTGCCGCTGGAGCGGTGGGAGGAGTCAGCCGCCGATCGCTGACATGGGGCGGCCGGGCTGCTCGAACGACGCCGGGTCGTCCAGGCCCGAGCCCGCCTTCTTGCCCCACATCGCGACCTGCCACAGCCGCGCGATCTCCGCGTCGTCGGCGCCGGACCGCAGGGCGCCGCGCAGGTCGGACTCCTCGCGGGCGAACAGACAGGTGCGCACCTGCCCGTCGGCGGTCAGCCGGGTGCGGTCGCAGGCGCGGCAGAACGGGCGGGTGACGGAGGCGATGACGCCGACGCGGTGCGGGCCGCCGTCGACCAGCCAGCGTTCGGCCGGGGCGGAGCCGCGCTCGGCGTCCTCCTCGGGGGTGAGGGCGAAGCGGGTGCGCAGCGAGGCGAGGATGTCCCCGGCGGTGATCATCTCCGCGCGCTGCCAGCCGTGCTGGGCGTCCAGCGGCATCTGCTCGATGAACCGCAGCTCGTAGCCGTGCTCGATGGCCCAGGCGAGCAGGTCGGGGGCCTCGGTGTCGTTGAGGCCGGGCATCAGCACCGCGTTGACCTTGACCGGGGTGAGCCCGGCGGCCTTGGCGGCGGCGAGGCCGCGCAGCACGTCGGCGTGGCGCTTGCGGCGCGTGATGCGCTGGAAGACGGCGGGGTCGGTGGTGTCGAGGGAGACGTTGACCCGGTCGAGGCCGGCCGCGCGGAGGGCGGCGGCCGTGCGTTCCAGCCCGATGCCGTTGGTGGTCAGGGAGAGCCTGGGGCGGGGCCGCAGCGCCGCGCAGCGCTCGACGATGCCGACCAGCCCGGGGCGCAGCAGGGGCTCCCCGCCGGTGAACCGGACCTCGGTGACGCCCAGGCGCGTCACGGCTATGCCCACCAGCCGGACGATCTCGTCGTCGGTGAGCAGGTCGGGCTTGGCCAGCCAGGCCAGCCCCTCCTCCGGCATGCAGTACGTGCAGCGGAGATTGCACCGGTCGGTCAGCGAGACCCGGAGGTCGGTGGCGGTCCGCCCATAGGTGTCGAGGAGCATGTACGGCAGCGTACGGCACGCCCGGCGTCCAGCGGGAGTTGATCAGCGGGACACGGGGTGGTAAGGGGCCGGGAAAGGATCCGACGGTGTCTCAACTCCGTGCCGTCGTACGGCCGGTGTCGGTGGCGGGCCGTATCCTCAGGGACCATGCTCGAAGACCACCAGGCGGCCCTGGCCCATGTCCCGGCCCAGCAGTCCGATCACCGGTCCTGGCCCGCGGAGTATCCGGGCGGTTACGCGGTGGTGGACGTCGAGACGACGGGGCTGGCGCGGGAGGACCGGATCGTGTCCGCCGGGGTGTACCGGCTGACGGCGACCGGGGACGTCGAGGACCACTGGTACACGACGGTGAACCCGCAGCGTGATCCCGGGCCGGTGTGGATCCACGGGCTGACCGCCGCGATGCTGGCGGACGCGCCGCTCTTCGCGGAGATCGCCGGGGAGTTCGGGGAGCGGCTGGCGGGCCGGGTGCTCGTCGCGCACAACGCGGTGTTCGACTGGTCCATGATCGCCAGGGAGTTCGCGCGGGCCTCCCGGACCGCGCCCGTGGAGCAGCGGCTGTGCACGATCGCGCTGTCCAAGGCGCTGGGGCTGCCGCTGGAGAACTTCAAGCTGGAGACGCTGGCCGCCCACTTCGGGATCGCGCAGCGCCGGGCCCACCACGCGCTGGACGACGCGCGGGTGCTGGCGGAGGCGTTCCGGCCGAGCCTGCACCGGGCGGCGGCGCGGGGGCTGCGGCTGCCGCTGCTGGCGTGCCGCCCGATCACGGAGTGGACGGACTCCCCGGTGGGCGGTCCGGGCGCGGGCACGGGGCCGGGGCGGGCGGCGTGGCGCGGCGGGTGGCGGCCCGCGAAGCGGCGCCCGCCGTGCCCGCACCCGAACCCCGGGCGGTACGAGCCGGGCGGGAGGCTGCGGCAGGGCATGCGCGTCGCCTTTTCGGGTGACACGTCGGTGGACCGGGAGCTGCTGGAGGACCAGGCCGTGGCGGCGGGGCTGCACGTGGCGACGAGCGTGTCCCGGCTGACGAGCCTGCTGGTGAGCAACGACCCGGACGCCGCGACGACGAAAGTGGCGCGGGCGCGGGCGTACGGGACGCCGATCCTGGACGAGGCGGCGTTCGCGCAGCTCCTGCGCGACGTGGCCCCGGCGGCCGGGGACTGAGACCGCTCGGGTACCGTCGGGAGCTGTGTACCGGTTTCTGCTGTCCCGGCAGTGGGTGCTCCTCACCCTCGTCTCCCTGGCCATGATCCCGTGCCTGATCTGGCTGGGGTTCTGGCAGCTCGGTCGCCACGAGCAGCGGGTCGAGCGGAACGAGCTGATCGCCCGCAGCCTGGCCGCCGACCCGGTGCCGATGAGCGAGCTGACGTCGGCGGGCGGCGCGCCCGACCCGGACGACCGGTACCGGCCGGTCACGGCGACCGGGGTCTACGACACGGACGCCGAGGTGGTGGTCCGGCAGCGGTCGGGCCCGGACGGCGCCGTGGGGTACTACGTGCTGACGCCGCTGGTGCAGGCAGACGGCACGGGCGTGGTGGTGAACCGGGGCTTCGTGCCCGCCGGGAACGACTACACGCGGGTGCCGGACGTGGCGGCCCCGCCCGCGGGCGAGGTGACGGTCACCGGGCGGCTGATGGCCGACGAGAGCACCGGCACCACGGGGATCAGGGACCGCGAGGGCCTGCCGGACGGCATGGTCATGATGATCGACAGCCAGGAGCGGGCCGGGGTGACGGGTCTGCCGATGCTCGGCGGATACCTGGAGCTGACGGAGACGTCCCCGGCTCCGGCCGACCCGGAGGAGCAGCCGGAGCTGCTGCCGGAGCCGGATCACACGGGCATCGGGTCGCACTTCGCGTACGCGCTCCAGTGGTGGCTGTTCGCGGGCGGCGTCCCGGTGGGCTGGTTCCTGCTGCTGCGCCGCGAGGTGCAGGACATCAGGTCGGGCCGGGGCGGGAAGGCCGCCGCCGCCCCGGCGCGCGCCGGGGAGTCGGTGGGGGCGGCGTCGGCGTAGCGGCGCGGGCGGGGTTCCGGCCGCCCGGGTCGCCGGAGGGGCACCGGCATGCGCACTATCGGAATGAGACGTTTGTCCGTTCCGTGGAGGTGAAGCGCGATGACGCTGCCCGTACGACGCCGGCCCGGCAGGCTGCCGGAGAGGCCGTTGCCGTCCCTCGGCTGGGGCGAGCCCCTCGCCACCGAGTTCGACGCCCTCTTCGACCGCATGAACCGGCTGCTGGAAACCGTCCCCATGGCGCCCGCCACGGCCGGAATGATGGCGTGGGCGCCGCCGGCGGACCTGCACGAGACCGACGACGCCTACGTGATAGAGGCGGAGGTGCCCGGCATCCAACGCGAGGACATCGACGTCGAGATCAGCGACCGGGAGCTGCGCATCACCGGGGAACGGCGGGAGCGCGAGCCGGAGGGCGTGCTGCGCCGTGGCACCCGGCACACCGGGCACTTCGAGTACCGGGCCCTGCTGCCCGGCGAGGTGAAGACCGGGGAGGTGCGGGCGAACCTCGCCGACGGGGTGCTGACCGTGACCGTCCCCAAGGCACAGGCGGCCAAGCCGCACCACATCGACATCACCGAGTCCTGACGGCGGGACGGCAGGGCGCGTGGGCGGCGGTGCCGCTCAGCTCACGCGTTCCGGGGAGTGCTTCGCCGGGCGGAGGCGGGCCTCGGTGGGGAGGGCGGCCAGACCGGCGGAGACACGGGCGTGGTGGACGGCTTCCGTGCGCAGGCGGTGGACCACCTGGTCGGGGCTGGCCTGGGGGGCCAGCAGCAGGCCGATCCTGACCCGGGGCTGGTTGCGGCGGCCGATCAGGGTGACGCGGGCGCGGTCGATGCCCGGCAGGGCCTCGGCCTCGGCGGCCAGCACGTCCTCCATGGCCCGGCCGCGCAGCAGGGCGCCGACGCCGTCGCCGCTGTCGACCAGGATCTCGGTGAGGCGGCGCCTGCGGAGCTGGGCCAGCAGCCACCAGAGGCAGAGCAGCACCAGCAGGGCCAGGCCGCCGATGACCACCGGCCACCACCAGCTCTCGTCGCGCCACTGGGTGCGGTCGGTGTGGGTCAGCAGCACGTCCTCGGGGGCGCGCCAGGACCAGCCGGACGGCATGCCGACGCCCCAGCGGTCGGGCAGGTCCAGGGCCGCGACGACGGCCGCCAGGCCCGTGCCGAAGAGGACGAGGCCGGTCAGGCCGATCAGGACCCGGTTCACGATCCGCAGCATGGCTCTCCTTGGGTCACCGTCACCGTCCGCCCGTCATCGTCGGCCACCGTCCGCCCGTCACCGCTTCGGCGGGCGGCGGACGTGCACGCTCAGCGCCGGCTGCCGGGCCAGGCCCAGCTCCCGGATGCCCTGCTCCAGCACGGCGTCGAGGTCGGAGCGGACGGCGTCCAGCTCCCGGAAGTGCGCCTCGGTCAGCACCTGGATCCGGCGCCGGCCGACCCGGACGCGGACCGACTGGACGCCGGAGACCTCCATGGCCCGGTCGCGCAGCACCACCGCGGCGGCGGACCGTTCGATCCCGGCGCGCATCTCGTCGCTGTCCTGCCGCATCGGCAGCAGGCCGCGCAGCCCGGGGGTGGTGGCGAGCGCCATGAGCCAGATCCCGATCAGCATGGCCGCGGCGGCGCAGGAGACGACCCAGGGGTCGTCCAACCGGCGGGTGGCCAGCTCGTCGGCGAGCGTGCGGCGCCACGCGGCGGCCGTGCCGTCGGCCCGGACGGTGGCGATGTCGTAGAGCAGGACGCCGGACGCGCCGAGCAGGACGGTGGCGACCAGGGCGGCGGGCACCCGGCGCACGGACCAGAAGCGGCCGGCGGGTCCGTCGCTCGCGCCGCCCGGCTCGAACCGCGCGGCGGAGGCGGACTGGGCCAGGCCGCCCTCCTCCGTCTCCCCGCCCGCGGTGCCGGTGGTGGCGGTCGTCTTCTCCAGCGTGGGCGCGCCCGTGCCCTCCCCGGGATCGTGCGCGGGCTCGGTCACTGGACCCTCCCGGAGACGGCGTCGCCGCGGAAGTGGACGGAGTGCAGCCGTTCCACGGCGACGAGCACGTCGGACGTCTCCATTCCGGCCAACTCCCGGATCGTGGCAGCGATATGGCGGCGCACCGAGCGGCACTGGGCGCCGATGTCGGAAGGGTAGCCGAGCTCGACGGCGACCCGGACGGTCGCGAGGCCGCCCGTTCCGTCGGCGCCGGGCGGGCGGCTGATCGTGGCGGTGGCGCGCGGGCCGCCGCCCCGGTGCGGCGCGGAGGCATCCCGGGCCGCACCGGCCGCGCCGGGCGGCCCGGACGCTCCCGGGCCCCCGGCGCGCAGCGCCTCGCGCGCCGCCTGGGCCGCGAGCTTGGCCACGACCCGCTCGGCGATCCGCGTCACGCCGCGCTCCGCGGCGGGCACCACCGGCTCGGTCACGTCGGTCACCGCCGCCGGTCGTCGTCGCGGTCCCGGACGCGGAAGAAGTCGCCCGGCTCCAGGTCGCCGTCGACGAAGCGGCCGACGAAGAACCCGATGGTGCCGAGCGACGCCACCAGCAGGAAGGCCGGGAAGCCGCCGAAATACCCGGCGAATCCCAGCGCCATGCCGGCGATCATGCCGACCACAGCCATGCTCATGATGTGCTACTCCGCTCCGCTGCCGACCGCCTACTGCAACGGGGGCCGCTCGTCGTCGTCGTCCTCTTCGCCCTCGGGCAGGTTCACATCGCCCACGTTGATGTTGACCTCGACGACTTCGAGACCGGTCATCCGCTCGACGGCCGAAATCACGTTCTCCCGTACCGTACGGGATACATCGGCGATGGATACGCCGTACTCCACAACGATTTCGAGATCGAGAGCGGTCTGCACCTCGCCGACCTCGGCCTTGACGCCGCGCGTCGCGGACTTGCTCGCGCCGGGCACCCGGTCGCGGACCGCGCCGAACGTGCGGGCCAGTCCGCTGCCCATGGCGTGGACGCCGACCACGTCGCGCGCCGCCATGCCGGCGATCTTGGCCACGACTCCGTCCGCGATGGTGGTCCGGCCCCGGGTGGCCGGATCGCCGCTGCCCCGGCGCGCCACCTGCTTGCCGGCCGCGTCGATGGTGGTGGTGCCGGTCCCCTCCGTGCTGGTGTCGGTCACTTCGCCTTCGCCCCTTTCCTGGCGGCGGTTCCGGCCCGCCGCCCCACGGCCACCCTAAGCGTGCGCACGGGCCCGCCACGCGGCCACGCGCCCCGAACGGGTGGCGCGCGAACGATCCGCGACCGGGTAGCCCATGCATACGAGATGCTGTGTACCCCACTCCGGGCGGTTGAGTGCGACCGGGGTTGACGAAGGTGAGCGCACATGGGTTCGGACCCGCTGCTGCGGGAGGTGCGGCGGCAGTTGAGCCTGGGGAGGCTGCTGCCGCTCGGGGCTCCGGAGGACGGCGCGTGGGTGGCGGAGAGCGCGGCGGCGGCGCTGCTGCTGCGCGCCGCCGGGTCGGTCGCGGGGGCGCGGGCGGACGCGCTGCGGATCGGGCCGGCCGGTGGCGGCGTCACGGCCGGGGCGGCCGGGGCGGCCGGCGTGCCGCCGCCACCGAGCGGGCTGCCACCGGGGCCGCTGCGGATCGGGGCGAGCGTGGCGGTGAGCGCGGAACGGCCCCTGCGGGAGTCCGCCGACGCGGTGCGGGCGGCCCTGGCGACGGCCGCCGCGGAACGGCTCGGGCTGGACGTCGCGGCCGTCGACGTGGAGGTGACGGGGCTGCTGCCGGACGCGGCGCCCCCGGCCGGCGCCGCTCCCCCGGCGTCCGTGCCCGGCACCGCCCCCGGGTCCGGACCGGGCGCGGCGGTGGCGGCGGCGGTGCTGGCCGTTCCCGGTGTGCTGGCCCTGTCCGGCGCCCTCGGCGGCCCGGCGCGGGCGGTGGAGATCACCGACGGTGGCGGCGTCGTCCGCGTCCAGTTGGCGGTGGGCACGGACCGGCGCGCCCTGGACGTGGCCCGCGACGCCGCGCGGGCGGCCGTGGAGGTGGCGGGGCCGGGGGC
>NZ_JBPQTQ010000108.1:0-21818 GCF_051386415.1 Streptomyces sp. URMC 129 | reverse complement strand
CCCCACAGCCGTCTAGCCCCACCCCCGCACGGCTCCCCGGGCCGCGCCGACGGGTTTGTCCGGCGGCCACCCGGCGGGCACGGCGGCAGGTCCACGCCCCCGGGCGGATGCCCCGCCCCGCCGCGGGTCCTCGTGCCGCGCCCGCCCTGTGGCCGTGTTCCCGGCCGAGTGCGCCCCGTTGGGGGTTCCGCGCCAGGGGAGCGGCTTCTCGTCACGGCTCCTCGGGTGGCGCTGCTGGGTGGTGGCCTTCCCCGTGTCCCGTGGGCCCGGCCCGGGGCGGTGACGGGTTCGTCCGGCCCACCGAGCCGTGGCCCGGGCGTCCGGGGAGGTTGCCTCGGTACTCCTTTCGGCCACCCCCGGTCCGGTCTTGGAGGCACACAGCCGTTCGGGCGGGGTTCGCGCGGCTAGCGTCGTTCGCACGGATGAACCCATCCGGCTCAACCGGAATCACCCGTGGGGGAAACACACATGTCACACAGCCGCGCGGCGCTGCAAGCCGCGACACGACCACTGAACATTTTTCTTGCCATCCGCAACGATCTCCAGCGCTACGGCGTCGAAGCCATGCTCCGCTCGCTGGACGTCGTCGGAGGCTGCTCGGCGTATCCCGACCTCGACGCGGCCGTCGACGCCGTGCGGGATCCCGGTACGGACATCCTGCTCACCGCCTCGGACACGGCGGAGCACGGCGGAGAGGCCGCGCTGCGGCGCGCGGCACACCGGGGCATCCGCGTGCTGCTGCTGCTTCCCCGGCCCAGCGAGGTCAACCTTGACCAGGTGACCTCCCTGCCCGGCGCGTCGCTGCTGCCCATGGACGACCTCGACCCCCGGACGCTGGACGAGGTCCTGACCGCCATGGACGCCGGTGAAGTGCACATCCCGCCCGCGCTGACCCGCGCCCTGCTGCACCGGGCCGGGCACGGCGAGCCGCGGGCGCTGGCCGCGCCCCGGCTGACCCCGCGCGAGAAGGAAGCGCTCGTGCTGCTGGTGGACGGCTACAGCAACAAGCAGATCGCGCGCCGGCTGCGCATCTCGGAGCACGGCGCGAAGCGGCTCGTGGCGAACATCCTCGCCAAGCTCAACTGCCCCAACCGCACCCTCGCCGCCGCCCGAGCGCTGCGCGAGGGGCTGTGCGGCGACCGCGCCGCGACAGCGACCCTGCCCACCCCCACCCTTGTCGACGCGACCTGGCGGTGACCGGACCCATGACCGACGTGGAAACCCAGACGACGACCCCGACGACTACCCAGACGACGACCCCGACGATGACCAGGACCGTGACCCGCGCGGCCTTTTTCGACGTGGACGAGACGCTGCTCAACGTCAAGAGCATGTTCCACTTCCTGCGCTACTGGATGGCCCGGCACGGCGACGACGGCAGCGGCCACGACGCCGTGATGGCCGAGGTCCGCGCGCAGGCCGAGAGCGGGGTGCCCCGCACCGAGATCAACCGCCGCTACTACCGCCGCTTCGCGGGCGTGGACCACGGCGAGCTGACCCGGGCGGGCCGCGCCTGGTACGCGGAGTACAGCGCGGGCCGGACCGCCGTCGTCGTCTCCGCCTGGGCGGCGGCCTCCCGGCACAAGGGGGCCGGGGACACCGTCGTCCTGGTCTCCGGGTCCTTCCGCGGCCTGCTGGAGCCGATGGCCGAGGACCTGGGCGCGGACGTGATCCTCTGCTCCGAGCCGATCGTCGGCCCCGACGGACGGCTCACCGGCGAGATCGAGCGGCCGATGATCGGGGAGAACAAGGCCGCGGCGGTGCGCGCCACCATGGCGGACCTCGGGCTCGCCCCGGACGACTGCACCTGCTACGGCGACCACTCCAGCGATCTGGACATGCTGATGGCGGTCGGCAACCCGGTCGTCGTGGGCGCCGACCCGGTGCTCATCGGGCAGGCGCAGAGCCTGGACTGGCCGGTCCTCCCGGCCACTCCGGGGCCGCTGCGGAGGACCGGCGCGCTGGCGGCGGTCGAACGCACCGCGCGCGCCGGTCTCTGACCGATCCGGCCGGGTCCGGCCAAGCCTGACGCCCGGCCGGATCCGGCCGGGCGTCAGGCCGCCTGCAGGAGCGGCCGGTCGGCACCCGCGGCGGTCGCCGCGGCGGTCGTGGGAAGGGCGATGGCGGTGAGCGCCAGCCCGTCCCCGACCGCCCACCGGCCGGCGAACTCGCCGATCCGCACACCGTCCAGCACCGGGCCCGGCCGCAGCAGCCGGGCCCGGAACGTGCTCGCGGCCGGGTCGAAGCTCAGCCGCGCGTCGCGGAAGCCGAGCCAGCGCCCGGTGAGCGGGTTGAACGCCTTGTAGACCGTCTCCTTGGCGCTGAACAGCACCGTCTCCCAGTGCACGCCGGGGTGGTCGCGGGCCAGCTCCGCCAGGTGCTCCCGCTCTGCCGCCACCGTGATGTGCCGCGCCACGTCGGCGGGCAGCGGCACGTGCCGCTCGGCGTCGATGGCGACGACGTGGAAGTCGGTGGTCCGGGAGACGGCCGCGGCGCGGAAGCCGTCGCAGTGGGTCATGCTGCCGGTCAGCCCGTCCGGCCAGCGCGGCTCGCCCTTCGGCCCGGACGGGACCCCGGCCGGGGGAACGCCGAGCGAGACCATCGCCGCGCGGGCGCAGGTCCTGGTGGTGAGGAACTCCCGCCGGCGAGGCTCGCCGCAGGCGGCGCTCAGCGCAGCCGCCTCCTCGGGCAGCGCGCCGGCGTCCGGCAGGTCCGCGGTGGCGGTGGCGGTGGCGACGGCGGACGGAAGCAGCCGCTCGATCATGTGCGTCTCCTGGGAACGGGCAACGGGCGCGCGCGACAACGCGGGCGCGGAGAAGTCGACGGAATATGCGCGCCGAATAATCGGCGGCGGCGGTCGGCTTGCCATCCCAGGACAAGGTCATGGCACAACCTTTGTGCTCCCACGATGCCCGGAATGGGGGCGCCGGGGCCATTGCCCATTCGAGGCCATCCATTCGGGGCCATCCATTCGGGGCCATCCATTCGGGGCTACCCATGCGGCTACCCCGCCCGAGGTCACAGGAATGGGGCATTGAAGCCGAATTGAAAAGCCTTTTAGAGTCCTTTCATCAGCGACAAACGAGTTCGATTTCACGAATACCCCGACGATGACGAGACGAATGGAGATGAGTGAGTGATGGCGCATCCGTTGCTCGACCGCCTGAAATCCTTCGGTGATGACCAGGCCGTGGTATTCGAAGGGCAGACCTGCGGCTACGGCGATCTGCTGGGCCTCGTCGACCGGTGGCGGTCCTTCCTCGACACCCACCGCGTCGCGGCGGGCGAGGTCGTGACGCTGGAGGGTTCCTCCTCGCCCGAGGCGTGCGCGGGGCTCCTGGCGCTCATCGAGCGCGGGGCCGTCGTCGTCCCGCTGACCGCCCTCCCGGCCGCCAAGCGGGCCGACTTCCTGGAGATCGCCGAGGTCGAGGTGGTCGTCCGGGTGGCCCCGGACGGCGCCCACCAGGCCGAACGCACCGGCCGCGCCGCCGGCCACGAGCTGTACGCGAAGCTGCGCGAGACCGGCCACGCGGGCCTGGTCCTCTTCAGCTCCGGCACCTCGGGCCGCAGCAAGGCCTCCGTCCTCGACTTCGAGAAGGTGCTGGCCCGTTACGGCGAGCCGACCCGGCCGATGCGCATCCTGTCCTTCCTGAGCCTGGACCACATCGGCGGCGTCAACACCCTGCTGCACACGCTCAGTCAGGGCGGCACGGTGATCACCGTCGGGGAGCGGACACCGGAGTCCATCTGCCGCACGGTGCAGGAGCACGGCGTCGAGGTGCTGCCCACCACGCCCACGTTCCTGAACATGCTGCTCATCTCCGGTGCCCACGAGCGGTACGACACCGGGTCGTTGAAGCTCATCACCTACGGCACCGAGCCGATGCCGATGCGGACCCTGGAGCGGCTGCACGCCGCGTTCCCCGGGGTGCGGCTGAAGCAGACCTACGGGCTGAGCGAGCTGGGCATCCTGCCGACGCGCTCGCGCGGCGACGACACGCTGTGGGTGAAGCTCGGCAGCGGCAACGGGTTCGAGCACAAGATCGTGGACAACATCCTGTGGATCCGTTCCGAGATGGCCATGCTCGGCTACCTCAACGCGCCCGCGCCCTTCGACGAGCAGGGGTTCTTCAACACCCAGGACGTCGTGCAGGTGGACGGCGAGTGGATCCGCATCCTCGGCCGGGACTCCGAGATCATCAACGTCGGTGGCGAGAAGGTGTATCCCAGTGAGGTGGAGTCGGTCCTCCTGGACGTCCCCAACATCGCGGAGGCCATGGTCAGCGGCCGGCCCAGCCCGGTCATGGGCATGGTGGTGAAGGCCAGGGTCACCCTGGTCGAGGACGAGGACCGGCGCGAAGTGGCCCGCCGGGTGCGGGAGTTCTGCGCGACCCGGCTGGAGCCGTTCAAGATCCCGGCCCTGGTGGAGATCGCGGACGCGCCGCAGCACTCCGACCGCTTCAAGAAGATCAGGAGCGCGGTGTGAGCGGTGTGAGCAGCCCCGAACGTGTGGCGCTCGTCAGCGGCGGCAGCCGGGGGCTCGGCAAGCTGCTGGTCGAGCGGCTGCTCGCGGACGGCTGGCGGGTCGCCACGTTCAGCAGGTCGGCCAACGACGGCGTGAAGGAGCTGCTGGCCGAACACCCCGACCGGTTCCTGTGGGAGGCCGCCGACCTCGGTGACCCCGCGTCGCTGAAGGCGTTCGTCCGCACGGTCACCCGCCACTTCGGCCGGGTGGACCTGCTGATCAACAACGCGGGGGTCCTGCACCAGGAGTTGTTCCTGACGACCAGCTCCGAGAAGACCGCCGAACTGATCGCCGCGAACCTCGTCGCGCCGATCACCCTCGCCCAGGCCGCGGCCCGCGCGATGACGCGGCAGGGCGGCGGTCAGATCCTCAACGTGTCGTCCATCAACGCGATCCGCGGCTACCGGGGCGTGGCGGTGTACTCCGCCGCCAAGGCCGGGCTCGACGGATTCAGCAGGAGCCTGGCGCGCGAGCTCGGAGCGTTCAGAATCCGGGTCAACTCCATCGTCCCCGGCTTCTTCGACAGCGACATGACGGCGGAGGTCACCGACCGCAACCGGGAGCGCATCCAGCGCCGGACGCCCCTGGGCCGCCTCGCGGACGTCGGGGAGATCGCCGACGCCGTGCTCTATCTCACCTCGCCCGGTGCCTCGTTCATCACCGGCCAGACCATCGTCGTCGACGGAGGAATCACATGCTGACCAGCGACGCCATCAAGGACACCGTCCGCCGCGAGATCAACGCCCTGCTGGCGGAGGCCGACCTGCCCACCCGCACCCTCGCCGGCGACGAGCCGCTCAACGAGCTGAGCCTCAACTCCCTGATGCTCGCCCGCCTGGTGATCCAGCTGGAGAGCGAGCTCGGCGTCGACCCGTTCGAGGACGGCTCGTACGTCATCTCCGACATCAGGACGGTCGACGCCCTGTGCGACGCCTACGCGAACACGCTCAAGGCGACGACCACCGCGGCCTGAACCCCGCCCGTGCCCACACCCCCCACCCCCGTCCCAGGACCGAGAAAGGAACGGACGATGCCGCCTGAAGCACTCGTCGTCGTAGGAGACCGCTTCGAGGAGTTCCTCACCAACCGGGGGACCGTCCCGGTCAGCGTCCTGCTGGACCGGCTGCGCGGCGGCGAGCCCCCGGAGAGTCTCGCCCTCGCCGTCGGGCAGGGCCTGACGGACGCTCAGCTCACCGAGCTGCGCGACCTGCTGGGCCAGGCGGCGGACGCGGCCGTCCCGCACCGCGCCGAGCAGCGGCTGACCCACAAGCACCGGGCGGAGAACGTCCTGGTCGGCCCGGTCACCCGGCTCGACGAGGGCCGCTTCACCGCCGACCTGGTGCTGGACGAGCGGGTCGAGGTGCTGGCCGACCACCTGACCGGCCAGCACATCCCGGCCGTCACCCTCATCGAGGCCGCCCGCCAGTTGTGGACCGTGGTCACCGAGCAGTACCTGATCGCGGACACCGAACGCACCCGGTTCGTCGTCGGCTCGGTCAACTCCTCGTTCCACAGCTTCGTGTTCCCGATGCCCGCCACGCTGCGCTACGAGCTGCTGGACCGCTCCACCACCCCGGTCGGCGCGATCTACCGCTGCCGCATCGGCGTGCACCACGGCGACGAGCCGCCGGCCGCGCTGGTCGAGGCCGAGTACCGGGTGATCCCGGAGAAGCTCAGCGCCAAGCAGGAGGCCATGGCGGCCCGGCGCGCCATCGCCGCCCAGGTCGGCGCGCTGCGCGCCGCCGCCGAGGACCCCCGGCCGGAGCCGGTCCCGGCCTAGGCTGGCCGACCGACCGACACCGCGCACGAGAGGAACGAAGAGCGCATGTTCTGGGCGATCCACTGCCTCGACCGGCCCGACACGGCCGGACTCCGGGCCGCCGCACGGCCCGAGCACTCCGCCAGGCTCCGGTCCGGGACCGGCCCCCGGCCGGTGTTCTACGGCCCGCTGGTCGCCGACGACGGAACCACCGCCATCGGCAGCCTGATCGTGGTCGAGGCCGACACCCGCGAGGAGGTGGCGGACTGGGTCGCCGGGGACCCGTTCACCACCGAGGGCGTCTGGGGCCGCGTCGACATCAACGCCCTCACCCCGTCCGACCGCTCACCGGTCCGCCTGACCGCACCGGCCCCGTAACGACGCCGCCCACCCCCCGGCACCACGCCGCACGTGCCGCCGGGCGGAAGGGGCACGACGGCCTCCGCGCGCCCTGCGGCCCGCCGCCGGGGACCGGTACCGTGCGGAGTGCGACCACAGGATCACCACGGAGGCCCTTGTGCCCGACATGCCCGACACGACGCAAGGACACGGCACCGTCAGCGACCGGGGGGCGGCGTGATGGACGAGGCCCGGTCCATCGGGCAGCGCATGCGCGATGCCCGGACGCGCCTCGGCCTCACCCAGGCCGATGTGGCGGCGGCCCTCGGCTACACCCAGGGCTGGGTGTCCAAGGCGGAGAGCGGCCGGATCGAGCTGGACCGCACCAGCGTCATCAACGCTGTGGCCGGGGTGCTGCACATCCACCCCAACGACCTGATCGACCGCCCCTTCCGGGGATCGGTCGCCGCCAACCAGTGGGAAGTCTCGGCCGCGGCGATCATAAGAGAGCTTCGCCGGTACGACCTGGCTCCGGTCTTCGACGGCACCCCCCGCCCGGCGGCGGTTCTCTGGGCGGAGACGGCGAAGCTCCATCGCCTGCGGGACAACGCGAACAACACCGGAATCCTCGCCGCGCTCCCCGACCTTCTGCGGGAAGCACGCGCGCTGGCCGAGGTCTCCGGGGGCCACGAGCGGGAGCAGGCGTACGCCGTCTACGCCGTGGTCTGCAAGTTCGGCCACACATCGGCACACGCCCTCGGCCACCCGGAACTGGTCACCATGACCTGTGAGCGCGCCGCCTGGGCCGCCCAGCGATCCGGCGACGAGCTGCTGCCCGCCGTCTCCGACTGGATGCGCGTGTGGGACATGTGGGGCACGGCCGACTGGGCCGACGCCATCGGGCTGTCCGACAAGGCGCTGCGCGCCGTGGAGCCGATGTACCGGCGCGGCGATCCGCTGGCCATTCGGCTCTGGGGCACGCTGCAACTCCGCGCCGCTGTCTCGGCGGCCCGGGACAACCGGGCGGCGGAGGCGCGGCACCGCATCGCGCAGGCCGGGGAGGCCGCCGAGCGCGCGGCCGGAACCCGCCCGGAGTTCGACCGGCACAGCCTCACCTTCAGTGCGGGGAACGTCGCGATCCACGCGGTGAACGTCGAGTTGGAGATGAGTCAGCAGGAGGAGGCGTTGCGGCTGCACGAAGGGCTGGACGCCACGACACTCGCCGCGCTGCCGCCCTCGCGGCGCGGGCACTACCGGCTCGACCTCGCCCGCGCCTACCTGTGGTCCGGGCATCGCGACCGTGCGCTGGCCGAGTTGGAGTCCGCCGAGACCACCGCTCCGCAACTGATCCGGAATCACCCGATCGCCCGGGCGACGCTGAGGCGGATCAGATCGGCGGAGCGCGCGGGAACGTCGGAGCGCGTCCGCCGGATGTCCCGCAGGTTCCGTCTGGACGGCGACTGATATCAACCCTTTGACCTGCGGGTATTCCCGGCGTTCATAGAGCGGCGTCACCGGCTGTCTACGGTCTGTCACGAGTTGACGCCGAAGACGCCGGGAGTGCTTCATGGGGATCGCTGTCTCCGCAGCCCTCTGGATGCCGGACGAAGAACGGGGAGTCCGGACCCTTCCGTGCCACCGCTGGTGGGACGCGGTGCGGATGCCGAGGCCGTTGGGCCAGGACATACTGGCCCGACTGGGCTCGGCCTCCGGTCCGCTGATCGAGGATCAGTTCGCGGACACCTACACATGGCTCGTCGAGTGCGGTGCGGCCGACGGGTGGGAGCCCCTGGGCGCACGGGTGTTGGGCATGGGCTCGGTGGTGGCCGTGCCCCCGGCGCGCTGGCAGCGTGGCCGGGTCGTCCGTTGGCTCGTTCCGCCGACCGCCACCTGTCTGACCGACGCGACCCGCCTGCGCCGTGCGCTGGGAGGCGGCCATGTCTGAACCGATCCGCTGGCCTCCGGGCACCCCGATCCACCGCACGGTGCCCGTCACGGAGATGCGGTACTGCGACCGTTGCCGTGATGTCGTTCATGCCGCCTCACACGTCTGCGTGGACCCCCCGGTCGCCGGCCACGAGGAAGGGAAGGCGGATCAGTGAGCGAACGGATCACCGGCGTCCTCGTGACCGTGGAGGTCGACACCACGACCGTCCGCCGAGGCGACCGGATCGCCATCGGCGGCCAGGTCTTCACCGTCCAGGACATGACCGCCCTTCCCCGCGGTGGCAAACGTCTCCACTTCGCGGGAGGCGAGTCACTGACGATGTGCCCCACGACCGTCCTGTGGGTCACACGCCGCCACGACCCCACCCGGCGGCCGTGCCCCGTCCGCCGTGGGGCGGGCGGGACACGGCCGGACCGGCTCACGGCAGGGGCAGTCGCACCACCTGCGGGTCGTGGTCGCTGATCTGGGCGGCGAACTCGCTGTCGACGCGTTGGCCATTCCCCGGGCCGTCCCAGCGGCTGCGGGGCCTACTCAGCGTGGCGGTTCCGCTGCGATGCGCGCGGCGTCTTTCGAGGCGTCATTCCGGCGACATTGATGGCGTCATTCCGGTGACATTCGCTCTTCTGGGCGTCTACTGTGCCTCCCATGAGCGCAACACCCAATTCCGCACTCAGGGCCGTCCGTATGGGCCTGCTCATGAGTCAGGACGACTTCGCCAAGGCACTGCGGGAGGCGGGCATCCCCGGAGCCTCCAAGCGGCTGGTGCAACGCTGGGAAGCAGGCATGACCAGCACCCCCCGCCCGATCCACGCCCGCGCGCTGGAACAAGTGACCGGAGTCCCCATCGAAGCTCTCGGCTTCACCACCCCGGTCCCACTCGCCCGGGTGACCGGCGACGGACGCGGAGGGCATGACGTCGAGACATCCCCGGACGGCATCCCCGCCGCCACACCTCCGACCCCGCGAGCACAACCCACCACCGCCGCACACACCCGCGCCAACTACTCCGGCATCTGGCTCTCTCGCTACGAATACTTCAGCTCCGGACGCGGCGAGAAGCACACCGGGCTGCACTACGTGGTCGTCCTCCAGCACGGCAACAAGCTCACGGTCCGCAGTCTCCCCGACTCGTCCGACTCGTCATTGGCGATCGACCTGGAAGTCGACGGCAAGGTCGCGACAGGCACGTGGTCGGAGCAGACCGCCGCCGACGGCTACTACCGGGGCGCCCGCTATCACGGCGCCATACAGCTCGTCATCGAGCTGACCGACCGGAGGATGACCGGCAAGTGGGTTGGCTTCGGCAAGGAATTCGACATCAACACCGGACCGTGGGAACTGGTCTTCCAGGACGCTTCGACTTCCAAGGCGGCGATGCAGCAGTACAACCGGCCCCCCGTGGACTGACTGCTCCGACCCACGCCGCCACGACCCCACCCGGCGGCCGTGCCCCGTCCGCCGTGGGGCGGGCGGGACACGGCCGGACCGGCTCACGGCAGGGGCAGTCGCACCACCTGCGGGTCGTGGTCGCTGATCTGGGCGGCGAACTCGCTGTTGACGTGCACGATGTCGTACGCGTACGACGTGGCCGCCAGGGACGGGGACAGCAGGATGTGGTCGAGCACCTGGGAGTTGCCCTCGTAGACGTACGTGTAGCGCTCGGCCGTCGGCAGCGTGGCCGGGAGATCGGTCAGGGCGCCGCCCGCGGTGAGGATGTTCGTGGTCTGGGAGAACTCGAAGTCGTTGATGTCGCCGAGCACCACGATCGCCGCGTCCGGATCGATCGCCCTGATGTCGTCCACGAAGTCCCGCACCACCGTGGCCTGCTGGTGCCGCTGCGTCTCGGAGGAGCGCTGCGGCGGCTGGATGTGGCCGAAGAGCGGGTCGTCGCCGCCCTTGGAGGTGAAGTGGTTGGCGATGACGAAGACCCGCCGACCGTTCCACGTGAACTCCCCGGCCAGCGGCTTGCGGCTGGAGTTGAACGCGGAGTTCTGCGGGTCGATCCGGCCCGGCGAGTAGCTGAGCTGCGGCTGCCCGCCGACGTTGCTCACCGTGGTCGCCGCGGTGGCCGTGCCGCCCGCCCGGTCGGTGAAGGAAAGCCCCCGGTCCGTGCGGTACATGAAGGCCACCCGGATGTTGCCGCCCGGCTCGCCGCCGTCCGCGTCGTCGGTCGGGTTGATCTGCCGCCACGCGTACGACGGGCCACCCGCCGCGCTGATGGCCGCGGCGAGCTTGTTGAGCGTCTGGTCGGCGGCGACCGTGCTGCTGTTGGTGGCGCCGTCGTTGTCCTGGATCTCCTCCAGCGCGATCAGGTCGGGGGAGCGGAGGTTGTTCACGACGGTGGCGGCCAGGGCGTCGAACGTCGACTGCGGGTCGCCCGGATCCAGGTTCTCCACGTTGAACGTGGCCACCGACAACTCGCCCGCCGCGGCGGCCTGCGTCGTCTCGGGACCCATGCCGCCGTCCGCCACCACCGGGCTGGAGCCGGGCAGCAGCTTGAAGTTGCCGAACGAGTAGTCCAGCACGCCCGTCACCGAGCCCGACAGCGTGTCCCCGGTGTCGGCCGCCGGGGTCGTCGCCAGGACGTCGTCGACGATGACGCGCTCGGGGTTGAAGTCGTCGGACTGGATGGCGATGCCGCCGCGCGCGGTGCGGACCGCCGAACCGGACGGCACTACCGGGATCTCGCCGAAGTCGTTGCGCGGGCCGACCACGGGCGCGTTGTCCAGCCGCACCCGCATGCCCTCCATCGACTCCCAGAAGTCGATGCCGTCGGTGGTGGCGTCGAAGGTGCCCGAGGTCTCCACGTCGCCGGTGGCGTCGTCGTCGATGACCTTCGCGGGCGGCACCCGGCCGCCGGAGCCGACCAGCGTCCCGGCGGGCAGCGCGTTGCCCGTCGAGACCAGGGTGACGGACGGCGAAGTGAGCTGCGTCGTCGTCAGGTTGTCCGTCCCGCCGCTGCCCCCGGGCCGGAACTCGGCGACCGTGCCGGTCACCGTCACGCTGTCACCGGTCTGCCGCCCCGGCGCCGAGCCGGTGTAGACGAAGATGCCCTCGCTGGTGGCCGGGTCGGTGTCCGGGCTCGGGTCCTGCATCCAGAAGCCGTTGCCGGCGACGGCCGTGACCACGCCCGGAACGGCCTGTGCCTGCTGCCCGTTGAGCGGCGAGCGGTGCGCGCGGCCCTGGATGTCTCGGATGCGGGTGCCGCTGCCGCTCCCGCCGCCGGTGAACGCCGAGTTGCGCGGCGTCGGCGAACCGGCCGTGAAGTCGGACGAGTTGCGGTCGGTGTCGGTCTGCCCCGACGCGGCGCGCAGGGCGGCCGTGGTGTTGGACAGCGTCGGCGCCGGGCCGGTGCCCTCGTAGGACGACGCGCCGCTGCCGTAGCCGACGAAGTCCCGCACGTTCGTCTGCGTCGCGCAGCCGGAGGAGCAGGTGAGCGCGGTCGACGTGGTGCGGAGCGCGACCTTGCCGGACGTGGCGCTCATCGCGATCGTGCCGGTGCTGTCCGGCGCGGGCAGCGGCTGCCCGGCACCCGCGCCGGCCCCCTCGCGGACGAGGTGGTACCGGCCGGGGGCGATCGAGCCGGACAGCGCCGTGACCTGCCAGCTCGACCCCGAGGCCGAGGCGTACTGCACGGACCAGCCGGAGAGCGACACGGTGGTGGTGCCGCGGTTGTACAGCTCGATGTAGTCGTGGGTGTACGGGGCGCCGCTGTTGCCGCCGCCGCCGTAGACCTGGCTGATCACGATGTCGGGGGAGACGGCCGAGGCGGACGGGGAGGGGAAGGCGACCAGCGAACCGGCCACGACCGCCGCGGCGGCGGTGAGGACGGCGAAGCGGCGCCGGTTGCCCGGAACGAGGGACATGACATCACTCCAGAGGTGTGCCGGTGGTGTGGGGCTGACCTGGACTGACCTGACCTGCACCTGCCAGTGATGTCTACCCGTGTAGAAATGGCGTTCGCGCGACAGTCCGCATGAACACCGCGTAAAAAATGGTCGCTCCGCAGGGGGTGCCCTGATTCGATGGGGCGATGGAGACGACGCCTGAATTGACTGAATTGTCCTCGTCCGTGGTCATCATCACGGGAGTCATGGCGGCCGGCAAGTCCACCGTGGCCCAGTTGCTCGCCGAACGGCTCCCGCGAGCCGCGCACATCCGTGGCGACGTCTTCCGCCGCATGATGATCTCCGGCCGCGCCGAGCTGACCCCCGAGCAGACCCCGGAGGCCATGGCGCAACTCCGCCTGCGGCACCGCCTGTCGGCGGCGACGGCCGACGAGTACGCGTCGGCCGGCTGGACGGCCGTGATCCAGGACGTGATCCTCGGCCACGCCCTGGCCGACTACGTGACGCTGGTCCGCACCCGTCCGCTGTACGTGGTGGTCCTGGCCCCCACCCCGGAGGCGGTCGCCCGCCGCGAGGGCGCCCGCGCGAAGACGGGCTACGGCGCGTGGTCGGTGGAAGCCCTCGACCGGGTCCTCCGCGTGGACACGCCCCATCTCGGCCTGTGGCTGGACACCTCGGACCTGACCCCGGCCCAGACGGTGACCGAGATCCTGACCCGCCTCCCCGAGGCCCGCCACGAACCACGGATGAACGCCTGACCGCCGCCGAATCCGTACCGACGGCTCGTGCCGGTGCCCGCTTGCCGCCCCGGCCGTGGCGTCGGTGGTGCGCCCGGGCGGGGGCTGCGGTCCGTCTTCGCGCGGTGGATGTCGTGCGTGCTCCGCCCACGGGCGGTCCCGCGTGCGACGCGCCGGCGCGTCACGGCGCCCGGTGCCCTTGCCGACCGCTGCCGGGCCGGCTGCTCCGCGCCGCCCCGGAGGCCGGGCGACGGGCGGGCGTCGCCTGACGCTGTCCGCTGCCCGGTGGTGCTCCTGCTTCCGGCGGGGCGGGGGTGACGTTTCCGCCCGGCGGGGTACTCGGTCGCGCATGAACGGCAAGGATCCGCAGTCGCAGCCGCTGACCCCCGATCTGCCGCCGCCGGTCGACGTGCCCGATGTCGAGCGGCCGGAGGACGAGGTCGGGGAGGTGCCGGCGGATGAGCGGGACCGGGAGGACAGCGGGGAGCCCGTCGCTCCCGAGCCTCCCGATTGAGCGGCTCGCGCCGCGAGCGACGCGCGCGGATCGCGCGGAAGGGCAGGTTCGCCATGATCACCACCGACTTCATCCCGGGGTCTCCCACCTGGATCGACCTCGGCGTCCCCGACGTCGACGCCGCGGCCGACTTCTACGGCACGGTGTTCGGCTGGGAATTTCAGTCGCTCGGCCCCGAGGCGGGCGGATACGGCTTTTTCCGCCTCGACGGCAAGACCGTCGCCGCCGCCGGGCTGCTCACCGAGGAGGGCGCGCGGCCGTCCTGGATGATCTACTTCGGGACCACCGACGCCGACGCGTCGGCCCAGACCGTCCAGAGCACGGGCGGCACCGTGCGGGCCGCCCCGGTCGACGTGGACGGCGCGGGCCGGATGGCGCAGTTCACCGATCCCCAGGGCGGTCAGTTCGCCGTCTGGCAACCGGGCGACAACAAGGGCCTCGAAGCCGTCGACCAGCCCGGATCCCTCGTCTGGTGCGAGCTGTACACCACCGACGCGCCGGCCGCGAAGAAGTTCTACGGCACCCTCTTCGGCTGGGAGGCGCAGGACATGCCGCTGCCCGGCGGCGGCGAGGGCGGCGACACGTACACCCTCATCGGCCCGCCCGGCGGACGCAGCGAGGTCCCGGCCGAGGACCGCATGCACGGCGGCATCATGCAACTCCCGCCGGAGAACCTGGCCCTGAACGCGTTCCGCCCGTACTGGCACCCCGTCTTCGGAACGACGGACTGCGACGGCACGGTCGCGACCGTCACCGGGCGCGGCGGCACGGTGCAGATGGGACCGGAGGACGCGGAGGGGGTCGGGCGGCTGGCCGTCTGCATCGACCCTTTCGGCGCGGATTTCGTGGTCCTGACCCCTGCCATGCCCGCCACCTAGGCCGAGGCCGCTCGCGCGGGTCGCGTCGGCCTGGCCGCACAGGACTGAGCGGCCCGGATCGGGGCACCCGGAGTGTGTCTTCCATGGTGAAAGGGTGCGGAAAATGGAGATTTCCGGAGTTATTAGCGCGATCGTGATCGGTCTGATCATCGGCCTTCTGGGTCGGCTGGTCCTGCCGGGACGTCAGCACATCGGCGTGCTGTGGACGATCGTCGTCGGTATCGTCGCGGCCCTCATCGGCTCCGCGCTGGCCGAGGCGCTGGATGTAGGGGACACCGACGGAGTCGACTGGATCGAGTGGCTCATCCAGATCGCCCTGGCCGCCCTGGGCGTGGCCGCCCTCGACCGGGCCAAGGCCCCGCGCCGCTGAGCCCGGACGCTCACCGGGGTGGGCGGCCCACCGAGGCCGCCCACCCGGCCCGGCCGGCCCGGCCGGTTCGCCTCGGTCCGCCGAGCGCCTCCGGCCCCGGCCCGCGCTGTCCCGCGTCCCACCGGGCAACTCGCCCCCGACATCACCGCATTTCCGCCCTATCGCACCCGCCGCACGCGGACCCCGGCGCCCGGGCATTCCCCGCCCGCCGCCCCGCGCTGTGACGTGCTGCCGGGCCGCCGTCTCCGTGCGGCCACCGGCCCGGCCCCATCCCTGCCGTGCCCGGCCCCTCCGGTCGCGCCCTGGGGCCCCACGCGCCCGGCGCCCACCCGAACGGCGCTACCGCCCGTCGCCCGTCGTCCGTTGCCCACCAGCGGGCGCCCCGCCCGGCTTATGACACGGCGACGAGCGGGCGAACTCTCTGCGGCCCCTCACCCATAAGGGTTACCCGCTTGTAGCATCGTCGCTCGTGACTCACGATGCCCCGGCCGCCGCGCACCGTTCCCCCGTCGCCCCCAGCCGTCGCGCGCTGGTCACGGCCGCCGCCGCGACTGCCGCCGTGCTGCCGCTCGCCGCTCCCGGCCGGGCCGGTGCCGTCGAGGGGCCCGCGTTCCACCACGGTGTCGCCTCCGGCGACCCGCTGCCGGACGGCGTGGTGCTGTGGACCCGCGTCACCCCGGTGCCCGAGGCTGTGCCGGGCTCGGGGGCCGGCCCGGACCTGGAGGTCGGGTGGGAGGTCGCGGAGGACGCCGCGTTCCGCACCGTCGTGGCCTCGGGCCGGACGACGGCCACGGCCGCCTCCGACCACACGGTCAAGGCCGACGTGCGCGGCCTGCGCCCGGACACCGTCTACCACTTCCGCTTCACCGCCGCGGGCGTCCGTTCCCCCGCCGGCCGCACCCGCACCGCGCCGGCGCCCGGCACCGCCGTCGCCAACCTCCGGCTGGGCGTGGTCTCCTGCTCCAACTACGAGGCCGGCTACTTCACCGCCTACCGGCACCTTGCCGCCCGCGACGACCTGCACGCGGTGCTGCATCTGGGCGACTACATCTACGAGTACGGGACCGGCCAGTACCCCGCCGACCCGGTCCGCGTCCAGCAGCCCGCGCACGAGATCCTCACCCTCGCCGACTACCGCGTCCGGCACGGCCATTACCGCACGGACCCGGACCTGCGCGCCCTGCACGCCGCCCACCCCGTGATCGCGATCTGGGACGACCACGAGACGGCCAACGACGCCTGGCGGGACGGCGCCGAGAACCACACGCCGGGCACCGAGGGCGACTGGGCGGCCCGCCGGACCGCCGCCGTCCGGGCGTACTTCGAGTGGATGCCGGTCCGCCCCGCCGTCGAGGGCACCACCTACCGGCGGCTGCGCTTCGGGGACCTGGCCGACCTGCACCTCCTCGACCTGCGGTCGTTCCGCGACGAGCGGGCCGCCGCCGAGGACGGCGGCGCCGTCGACTCGCCGGACCGTACGCTCACCGGCCGGGCCCAACTCGACTGGCTGACCTCCGGGTTGTCCGCGTCCGACACCCGCTGGCACCTGATCGGCAACTCGGTGATGATCTCGCCGGTGGCGTTCGGCTCGGTCCCCGCGCACCTCCTCGGCCCGCTCGCGGAATGCCTCGGCATCCCCTCCGGCGGCCTGGCCCTCAACACTGACCAGTGGGACGGCTACACCGCCGACCGCGACCGGCTGCTGCACCACCTGCGCGACCACCACATCACCAACACCGTGTTCCTGACCGGCGACATCCACATGCACTGGGCCACCGACGTGCCGCTGAACGCCGCCACGTATCCGCTGTCGCCGCCCGTCGCCACCGAGTTCGTCGTCACGTCCGTCACCTCCGACAACCTCGACGACATCCTCGGCGTCCCGGCGAACACCGTCTCCCCGCTCGCCGCCACGGCGATCCGCGCGGCCAACCGCCACGTGCACTGGCTCGACATGGACGCCCACGGCTACGCCGTCCTCGACGTCACCGAACAGCGCGCCCAGATGGACTACTTCACCCTCTCCCACCGGGCAGATCCCCACGCGACGAGCACCCTGACCCGCTCCTACGAAACCCGGTCCGGCACCCAGCACGCCACCCGCACCACGACTCCCATCCGCTGAACAACAGCCCGTTCTGGGAGGGTTGGCCCATGACACCCGCCACCCCCGCCCAGGAGCCGCCCCGGGTCACCGTGCGCGGCGAGGCCCGTCTCGACGTCGACCCCGAGACCGCCGGTCTCGACATCACCGTCCTGGCCCGGGGCGCCGACCGCCGCGCCGCCCTGGCGGACCTCACCCGGCGCAACGGCGGCGTCCTCGATCTGCTCAGGTCCTACGGCGAGGCCATCGAACGGACCGAGACCGGCGCGTTCACCCTCACCCCCGAACTCGCCCGCCACGGCCGGGGCGAGAAGGTCCGCGCCTACCAGGGCCGTGTCCTGATCCGGGCCGTCGTCGCGGACTTCACGGCACTCGGCGAACTCACCAGCCGCCTCGCCGACCTCGACCTCACCCGCGTCGACGGCCCCCGCTGGGCCCTGCGCCCGGACTCGCCCGTCCACCGCGAGGCCCGCATGCAGGCCGTGCACGACGCGGTCACCCGGGCCCGCGAGTACGCGGAGGCCCTCGGCGCCGAGCTGGTCTCCCTGCTCGACCTGGCCGACCAGGGCACCGAGGCCCTCGCCCACACCGCCTTCCCGGTCTCGGCCACCCGCGGCGGCTACGGCTACGGCGCTGCCGCGGCGGCCGAGAGCGACCCCCCGGCCCTGGACCTGGAACCCCGCCGCCAGACGGTCCACGCCCACGTCACGGCCCGCTTCACGATGACCGCCCCGATCTTCGGACCTGCCGCATGATGGACCCATGCCCGAGGGAGACACGGTCTGGCAGGCGGCGCGGCGCCTCGACGCCGCGCTCGCCGGGTGTGTGCTGGTCCGGGCGGACCTGCGGGTGCCCAGGCTGGCCACTGCCGATCTGCGGGGCCGGGGCGTGCTCGGCGCCGTCTCGCGCGGGAAGCACCTGCTCACCCGCGTCGAGGGCGGGCTGACGCTCCACTCGCACCTGCGCATGGACGGCTCGTGGAAGGTCTTCGGACCCGGCGAGCCGTGGCGCGGCGGGCCCGCCCACCAGATCCGCGCGATCCTCGGCGCCGACAACGGCCGCACCGCCGTCGGGTACCGCCTGCCCGTCCTCGACCTGCTCCGCACCGCCGACGAGGGGCGGGTCGTCGGTCACCTCGGGCCCGACCTCCTCGGGCCCGACTGGGACCCCGACGAGGCCCTGCGCCGCCTCCTCGCGGACCCGGCCCGCCCGCTGGGGACGGCCCTCCTCGACCAGCGCAATCTGGCCGGAATCGGCAACGTCTACATGGCCGAGCTGTGCTTCCTGGCTCGCGCCACGCCGTGGCTGCCGATCGGTGAACTGCCCGATCCGGCGGACCTGGTCGCGACGGCCAAGCGCCTGCTGGAGGCCAACCGCACCGTCCCGGACCGCACCACGACGCCCGCCGCCACCCGCTCCCGCCTCCACGTCTACGCCCGCGCCGGTCGCCCCTGCCTGACCTGCGGCACCCCCGTCCGCGTCGCCCCCGAACCCCACGACCACCCCGGCCGGTCCAGGCCCACGTACTGGTGCCCCCACTGCCAGCACGGCCCGGCCCCCGGTACGGCTCGCACCGGCTGACTGTCCGGGCTGCCCGGGGTAACCGGCGCGCGTCGCGGATGGTTCGACGGCAGAGGAGCCCCGTCCGGAGGCGCCCGAGGAGGACGCGGACAGCGCGATCGACTCGTTTCCGCGCGGTCGGCGAGCAACGGGAACTGCTGCGCGAGCGGGCGAAGCCGACGCAGCGCCAGTCGGCTGAACAGCTCTCGTACGGCGAGGAGTCGATTTCGTCGAAGGAACGCGGCCGACGTGTTCCGCAGCCGGAATTCCTCGACCCCGAGCCTTCCCGGTGTCCGGCCGGACGGGCCCTTCCGAGGCTCACGGCCGACCGCTGACCCCTCCCCGGCCGGCGGCGCTACGCCGGGCCGTCGGCCGGGCAACACCGCTTCGGCTGCTACCTGTTGTTCTTCTCGGGGCAACATGAGTCCCTTGTCGACCGTCAAGATCAGGCCATAGGGTCCTGAGCGGCACGCACCCGGTTCCCACACGGAGAGACAAGGCGGTCATGAGAAACAGCTCGGTCGAGAGAGTCGCACGTCTGGTGAGCCTGTTGTTCGCGGGAATCTTCTCCGGGTTCCTCGTCGGGGTCCTGGTCCTGGAGACCTCCCTGCGCGACTACGACCGCACCGTCTACGCCCAGGTCCGGCAGGTGGAGCTGGACGCGCTGGACATCCTCGCCACGGCGACCCTCGTTCCCGCGCTGCTCGCCACCGCCTTCCTCCTCTTCGCCGTCTTCCGGGCGAAAGGCCCCGCGCTCTGGCTGCCGTTGGCCGCGTTCGTGCTGCTGCTGATCGTCTTCGTCGTTTCCCTCACCGTGAACGTGCCGATCAACGGCGACCAAGCGGACTGGGACGTGCAGGCCCCGCCGTCCGACTGGGCCGACGTGCGCGACCGCTGGCAGGCCGCCCACGTCGTGCGGACCGTCTCCGCCGTGCTGGCGTTCGGCCTCCTCGCCTTCTCCACCCTGGGCCGGAAGCCGGCCGACGAGCCCGCCGCCGCGGCCTGACCCCGGCGGCTACTCCCGCACGCACTCGATCGCGTAGTCCCCGGTGTCCGGATCGACGGTGACGCCGTGCGTCTCGCTGCCGAAACCCGGGAATGCGCGATCGAACGCCTCAAGTGCCCCCAGATAGCGGAGCAGTGGCCCGTCGGCGGCGCCCACCGACTCACCGGGCATCAGCACGGGAATCCCGGGCGGTGTGACGGTGACCATCGCCGCCGCGATCCGCCCCGCCGCGTCGGCGATCCGCACCCGCTCGGTGCCGCCCCGGATCAGCCGTCCGTAGCACCACTGCGGCGGGGCCACCGGCTCCGGGAGCTGCTGGAACGCCTCCTCCAGCAGGGTCACCAGCCCGGCTGCCCGCAGGTGGTCGTGCATCGCGCCGCACAGGCCGTCCAGCGTCATGTCCCCGTAGCGGCGCGGGAATCGCGCGACGATGCCGGGCAACACCCGGTCGAGCGGCGCGCCCTCGTCGTACAGGGCCTTGAAGTCCGTCAACGCGTCCAGCAGGGTGCCCCACTTGCCCTTGGTGATGCCCATGGAGAAGAGGACCAGCGTCGTGTAGCTGTCGGTCTTCTCCACCACGATGTTCCGGCGGGCCAGGTAGGCCGTCAGCACCCGCGCGGGAATGCCCCCATCGGCCGTCTCGCCCAGTGCGTTGATCCCCGGGCAGGTGATCGTCACCTTCACCGGGTCCAGCAGGCAGTGGTTCTCCGCCAGCCCCGCGAACCCGTGCCAGTCGGCGTCCGGTTCGAGCCGCCAGCACCCCGGCTCGGAGCGCAGCAGCTCCAGGGGCGCGTCCGCGAACGCGTGCCGCGCGCCCGTCGCCGGATCGGTCACGGCCTCGGGCTGCCACACCCCGAAGAACCAGGCCGGCCGGTCGCCCGCGGCGACGATGCGCGCCCCCGTGCGGACCACCGCCTGCCGGAAGCGGATCGCCTCGGTCACCGCCTCGTCGATCAGCCAGTGTCCCTGCGGCCCGTCCATCATCCCGGCCGCCACGTCGAGCGACGCGATGGCCGGGTAGAGCGGCGAGGTGGTGCCGTGCATCATGAACGCCTCGTTGAAGCGCTCGTGTTCGACCGGCGCCCGGGGCGTGGCCCGGACGTGCACCATCGCGCTCTGCGACAGCGCGGCCAGCAGCTTGTGCGTGGACTGGGTGGCGAAGACGGTGGGCCGGTCCGGGCCGGGGAAGGTGTCGGGGCCCACGGACATCCCGTACCGCCCGGTGTAGAGCGGGTGGAAGCGCGCGTAGGCGAACCATGCCTCGTCGAAGTGCACCCGCGGCACGCTCGGCGCCAGTGCCCGCGCCACGCCCACCGCGTCGTAACACAGGCCGTCGTACGTGGAGTTGGTGATCACCGCGTACTGCGCCCCAGGTGATACCGCTTGGTGGGCCAGCGGGTTGGCCGCGATCCGGTCCGCCACCGCCGTCGCCTCGATCCCGTCCGGGGGCAACGGCCCGGCCAGCCCGTAGCCGTTGCGCGTGGGGACGAGATAGACGGGACGCGCGCCGGAGAGGACGAGGCCGTGCAGCACCGACTTGTGGCAGTTGCGGTCCACGAGGGCGATCTCGTCCCGCCCCACGCAGAAGTGCCCGACCATGCGGTCCGCGGTGGAGTCGCCGTGCAGCACGAAGTACGTGCGGTCCGCGCCGAAGATCCGGGCCGCGTTGCGCTCGGCCTCCCCGATCGGTCCCGTGTGCTCGAACAGGGACCCCAACTCCTCGACGGAGATGGACAGATCACTGCGGAACAGCCGCTCCCCGTAGTAGTCGAAGAAGGCCCGGCCGACCGGCGACTTGAGGAACGCGACGCCTCCGGAGTGCGCCGGGGTGTGCCAGGAGTACTCGTGGGCGTCGTCGAACCGCCGCAACGCCCGGAAGAACGGCGGCAGTACGGATTCCCGGTACGCGCGGGCCGCGCTGACGACCCGGCCCGCGATGAACGCCGGGGTGTCCTCCAGCGGCCAGACGTAGCCGACCACGACCTCCGACACCCACAGCGGCAGTCGCCCGAGATCCTCGTCCGCCTCGTCCGCCATCACCAGGAACACCGGCAGGTCCGTGAACCGCCGCCCGATCTGCCGCAGGACCGACTCCCCGCCCAGGTCCCAGCCCACGACGGCGGCGGCCAGCCCGGCCTCGGTCCGCAGCACCGCCCGCGCCTCGGCTTCGCTCCCGGCCCACCGCACCTCGAACCCGCGGGCCTCGACCGCCTCCCCGATCCTGCGCGCC
>NZ_JBPQTQ010000107.1:0-22871 GCF_051386415.1 Streptomyces sp. URMC 129 | reverse complement strand
CCCCTGCCCATCCCCGCCCTCCCCTGCCGCTACCGGAGAGTACCCCGGTGGGCGCCGGGGCTACGCGGCGCAGGTCGTGCCGTCCTCGGGGACCTCGCCCCGCAGCAGGTAGGCGTGCACGGTCGAGCGGACGCAGTCGTTGCCGCCGTTGTAGGCGCCGTGTCCCTCGCCCTCGTAGGTCAGTTCCACGCCGACGTCGTCGCCGAGGGCGTCCTTCATGCGGCGGGTGCCCTCGTAGGGGGTGGCCGGGTCGCCCGTCGTGCCGACCAGCAGGATCGGCGCGGCGCCCTCCGCGCCGACGTCCGGGTGGTCGCGCCGGCCGTCCACCGGCCAGTAGGTGCAGCCCAGCAGGGACCAGGCCATCGGCGGCCCGAAGACCGGCGAGGCGTCCTCGAAGTCGTCCATGGCGTCGCGCACGTCGTCCACCGTGTAACGGCTCTTGGTGTCGGCGCAGTTGATCGCGGTCAGCGAGGACTGGAGCGTGGTGTACGTGCCGTCCGGGTTGCGGCCGTTCATCGCGTCCCCGAGGGCCAGCAGGACGGTGCCGTCCGCCTCCTCCTCGGCCAGGGCGTCCTCCAGGCCCTGCGTGAGGTAGGGCCAGAACTCCTCGGAGTACAGCGCCTGCGCCACGCCGCTCCACGCCAGGGCCTGGGTCAGCTCGCGGCCGTCCGGGTCCTGGGTGGGCAGCGGGTCGCCGGCCAGGCGGTCCAGGAAGCGGGCGAGCCGGTCCTCGCCCTCCTCGGGGTCGCCGCCGAGCGGGCAGTCGTCGCTCTCGGCGCAGCCCTCCAGGTAGTTGCCCAGGGCGAGCTGGAAGCCGGCGGCCTGGGCGAGCGAGCCCTCCTCGGCGTCGCCGGTGGGGTCCACGACCGCGTCGAAGACGGCGCGGCCGACGCGCCGGGGGAACAGGTGGGCGTAGACGCCGCCGAGTTCGGTGCCGTAGGAGATGCCGAAGTAGTGCAGCTTGTCGTCGCCGAGGACCTCGCGCATCAGGTCCATGTCGCGGGCGGTGGCGGTGGTCGTGAGGTGGGGCAGCAGGTCGCCGGCGGACTCCTCGCAGCCCTCGGCGAACTCCTTCAGCCGGTCGGTCAGGGCGCGCCGCTGCCGGGCGTTGTCCGGCACCGGGTCGGCGGCGAAGAACGTGTCGAGGCGGTCGTCGTCCAGGCACCGCAGGCCCTCGCTCTCGCCGACGCCGCGCGGGTCGAAGCTGACCAGGTCGTACCGCTCGCGCAGCTTCGCGTAGTCCTGGCCGAACGCGGGCAGCGTGACGACGCCCGAGCCGCCGGGGCCGCCGAAGTTGAACAGCAGCGAGCCGATGCGCTCCGCGCCGCGCGCCTCGGAGCGGGCGCGGACCATGGCTATGCCGATGGTCTCGCCCTCGGGGTCCGCGTAGTCCAGCGGCGCCTTCATCGTGGCGCACTCCCACGCGGCGCCGTCCGGCAGCGGCTCGGGCGACATCTGGTCGTCGCCCTGCGCCGGGTCGGGCGGCTCGCAGACCGACCAGTCCAGCTCCTGGCCGGTGAGGGACTCGGGCAGGTCGGAGGTGTCGGTGGCGCCGGATCCGGCGGCGGCCGGGGCGGAGCCGACCCGGTCCGGCACTCCGCACGAGGCCGCCGCCGCCAGCAGGGCGGCGGTGGCGAGGAGGCACGGTGCGAGGACGGGCCCCGGCGGTCGGACTCGAGTCATGGCGAGGGCTCCCATCGTTCGCTCCGACAGCCCTCATCGTCGGCCGACCGAGTGCCGCGCCGCACCCGGTGCCCGGTCAATCGGGTGACGGGCGCAGCGGCCCGAGCCAGCGCCCGCGCAGCGCGAACAGCACGGCGGCGGCGATCGCCAGCAGCAGCAGCGAGACGGCGGTGGCACCCACCGGGTCGTCCTGGAGCAGCAGGTAGACCTTCAGCGGCAGGGTCTGCGTGGTGCCCGGCAGGTTGCCCGCGAAGGTGATCGTCGCGCCGAACTCGCCCAGCGCCCGCGCCCAGCACAGCGCCGCGCCCGCCGCCAGGGCCGGGGCCGTCATGGGCAGCGTGACCAGGCGCAGCGTGCGCAACGGGCCCGCGCCCATGGTGGCGGCGGCCTCCTCGAAGTGCGGGTCGAGGCCGGTGAGCGCGCCTTCGAGGCTGATCACCAGGAACGGCATGGAGACGAAGACGGCGGCGACGACCGCCCCCGCCGTGGAGAACGGCAGGGTGACGCCCAGCGCTTCGAGCGGGCCGCCGAGCAGGCCGCGCCGCCCCAGCCCCTGGAGCAGGGCGACGCCCGCGACCGTGGGCGGCAGCACCATCGGCAGGATCACCAGGCACCGGACGAGTGTCCGGCCGGGGAAGTCGGCGCGGGCCAGCAGCCAGGCCAGCGGCACGCCGAGCAGCAGTGAGATGAGCAGCGCCCAGCCGGACACCAGCAGCGACAGGCCGAGCGCCTCGGTGACGGCGGGCGCGGTGAGCCGGCTCGCCAGGTCGGACCAGGGCGCGTCGGCGGCGATGCCGAGCAGCGGCACCAGCAGGAACGCGACGGCGAGCGCGGCGGGCAGGGCCAGCGGCAGGGGTGGGCGGCGGCGCACGGCGGGCGGCCCGTCAGGGGGCGGCGAAGCCGGCGCCGGCCAGCAGGGACTGGGCCTCCGGCGAGGTGAGCCAGTCGACGAACTCCCGGGCCCGCCCGGCGTGCCGGGAGCCGTCGAGGGCGGCGGCCGGGTACGCGGCAACGACGTTCTGCCCGGCCGGGACGGGGACCGTGTCCACGGCGTCGCCGGCGGCGGTGGCGTCGGTGACGTAGACCAGGCCGGCGTCGGCCTCGCCCAGCTGGACCTTGCCGAGGACGGCGCGGACGCTGGGTTCCTCGGAGTCGGGCGAGACGTCGAGGCCCTGCGCGTCGAGGATCTGCCGCCCGTACCGGCCGGCCGGGACCTCGGGCGCGGCGAGCACCAGGCGCAGGCCGGGGTCCGCGAGGTCGGCGAGGCCGGTGACGTCCGCCGGGTTGCCGGGCGGGGTGACGATGACCAGCTCGTTGCGGGCGATGATCTCCGGCTCGGCGGTCTCGGCGGCCACGTCCTCCATGGTGCGGGTGTCGGCGGTGACCAGTACGTCGGCGGGGACGCCCTGGGTGACCTGGGCGGCCAGCTCCTGGGAGCCGGCGAAGGAGAACCGGACGGTGACGCCGGGGTGCCCTTCCTCGTAGACCTCGCCCGCCCGGGTGAAGACGTCGGTGAGGGAGGCGGCGGCCAGCACCGTCAGCGTGACGCCCTCCCCGCCGTCACCCGGGCCGCCGCCGCTGTCGCCGCCCGCTTCGCCGGAGCCGCCGCAGGCGGCGGCCGGCGGCAGCAGCAGCGCCACGGCGGCCAGCGCGGTCCGGCGGCGCCGCCGCGCGGAGGGGAGGAAGCTCATGTCTCACGTCCTGTCGATGTGCACGCTGGTGGCCTTCACCCGGGCCACGGCCTCCATGCCGACCGCCAGGCCGAGCTCCTCCACGGCCTCCCGGGTCAGCAGCGAGACCAGGCGGTGCGGCCCGGCCTGGATCTCCACCTGGGCCGCGACGTCACCGAGCCGGACGGCGGTGATGATGCCGGGGAACGCGTTGCGCGCGCTGGTGTACGGCTCGCCGGGCTCGGCGGCGCCGCCCGTGGCCGCCTCCGCCGCCAGCGTCACCGCGAACGCCGCGAGGTCCCGGCCGTCGATCAGCCGCTTGCCCGCCTCGTCCCGCCGCGTGGGCAGCCGTCCCGCGTCGGCCCAGCGGCGGACTGTGTCCGGGCTGACACCGAGCAGCCGGGCCGCCCGCCCGATGCTGTATGACCGCATGTGCGGGACGATATGCGGAGCAGGCTCGCAGACGCAAGATCGTTCCGTGCTCCGGGCCCGCAGACGCGGCCCGGCGCGGTCAGATTTGCTCTCTGCGGGTGAGGTGGGTGAACGCCAGCCAGCCGGGCAGCACCGGCAGCCAGAAGGTCATCAGCCGGAACAGCAGCACCGCGCCCAGCGCCGAGTGGGACGGGACGTCGCCGAACGCGCTGAGGCCACCGCTGAGGGCCACCTCGATCGCGCCGATGCCGCCCGGCGTCGGCACCGCCGAGCCCAGCGCGTTGCCCGCGAGGAAGACGACCGCGATCGTCGCGTAGTCCATCTCCTCACCGAACGCGCGCAGCGAGGCGTCCAGGCACATCACGAACGCCAGCGTCATCAGCAGCATGCCGCCGATGCCGCTGAGCAGCTTCCTCGGCTGCTGCACCACGTCCAGCATGCGCGGCACCACGCCCGCGAACAGGGTCCGGATCCGCTCCGAGATGGCCTTGCGCAGGCTCGGCACGGCGGTGACGACCAGCACCGCGACCGCGACCGTCAGCAGGCCGGCGATGACCGTGCGGGACGGCGAGAGGGCGGGGGCGTGCTCGGTGCCGGTGACGTAGCCGAACGTGGCCAGCAGCAGGATGTGGCTGCCGAGCCCGAAGAGCTGGGAGGCGCCGACGCTGGCGACCGCGTGGCCGGGGCGCAGGCCCTGCCGTTGCAGGTAGCGGGCGTTGAGCGCGACGCCGCCGATCGCGGCGGGCGCGACCAGCTTGACGAACGAGCCGGCGAGCTGCGCCAGCACCGTGCGCGGATAGCTCACCTTCTCGGGCACGAAGCCCAGCAGGCTCAGCGCCGCCGCGAAGTACGTCAGCGCGGAGAAACCGGCCGCGACGAGGACCCAGCCCCAGTTGGCGTCGTCCCAGACACGATGGAACTTGGGGTCGATGAGCTGCGAGGTCAGGATGTACGCCCCGAACGCGGCGGCGACGAGACTGACCAGCGTGCGCGGCCTGATCCGCTCGATGCGCGCGGGCTCTATGGCCGCCTGCGGCCGGATCAGCAGCACCTGGCGGCGGATGAGCGAGAGCAGGTCCGGCTCCCTGGCGTTCTCCAGGGCGGCCTCCATCACCTGCTTCTCCGCCTGCTTGGCCGCCTTGACCGTCCTGCGGTCCGCGTCCTCCGGCAGGCTGCCGCGCGCCTCGCGGTACGCGCGGGTCGCGTCGAGGACGGCCTGCCGCTCGCGCTGGGAGCGCTCCCGGGCGAGCTGGCGCAGCGCGGCCCGGGTGCCGCGGGTGAGGGCGATCGGCTGGAGCAGCGGCAGGCTGTCCGCCACCGCGTCCGGACCGAGCACCGTCACGGCCGAGGCCACCGCCCGTTCGGCGCCGACCCGCAGACCGAGGGTGGTCAGGAGCTGCGCGACGTCCATCCGCAGCGACAGGTCACCGGCCGCGATCTCGCCGCCGCGCAGGTGGGTGAGGTAGACGGTGCCCTCCCGGTCCACCAGGAGCGAGCTGCCGTCCAGCCTGCGGTGCGCGATCCGGCGCGACTGGAGGGCGGCGACCTGGCCCCAGGCCGCCTCCATCAGCTCGTCGGTGATCTCGTCGTCCGGCAGGGAGTCCAGGGGCCGGCCGCCGGTGTGCTCGTAGATCAGCATCACCGCGTCGGGGCCCAGCTCGGAGGTGGCGATCAGCTTGGGGGCGTTGGCCCCGGCGGCGATCGCCGCGTACGCCAGCAGCGCCTCCTGCTCCAGCACCTGGCGCAGCGAGGGCAGGCTGCGCCGCTGGGTGACGCCGCGCAGCGCGAGGCGCCGCCAGGCGCGGTAGAAGAAGCCGCGCGCCTGCTGCGCGCGGTCCACCACGGTCACGTCCAGGGGCGGCCCGGTCTCCAGGGTGACCAGGTAGCGGCGGGTGGGCTCGGCGGCGCGGTCGTTGTTCGCCTGGGGCTCGATGTCGGCCGGCTCCTCGGCACGCAGCGCGCTGACCGGGCGGAATCCGACGCGGCGCAGCCCGGCCAGGAGCTGCTGCCCGGTGGGGCGGACGTTCGGCGAGCCGACCGCGTACAGCGTGCCGTAGGCGATGGTCCAGCCGATGAGGACGGTGACGATGATGGAGAACGGGGTGGTGTAGCCCGCGACCAGCACCGCCAGCGCGTCCAGCAGCAGGACCGACCACATCGCCAGCCGCCAGCGCGGCCGGTGCGTCATGCCGACGGCCGTGGCGTAGGCGATGACCGGCGCCAGGTATCCGTGCACCGGCTCGGTCAGGCCCCCGCCGGGGGCGTCCCTGATCAGCGCGTTCTGCACGGACTCCGGGGACACGCGGGCGACCCAGAGACTGAAGGAGAGCGAGACGCCGTGCGCCAGGACCGCCGCGAGCACGCCGTCGGCGATCCGCAGCCCGTCCCGTTTCACCAGCCGCTGGATGGCGAACGCCACGGGCACGACCAGGACGGCGACGCTGGAGGCGAAACCGGCGAAGCTGATCAGCAGCGACGGCGCCTGCTCGGCGCCCTTGTCGACGTCCCGCTCGATGCCCTCCGTGGTGCCGATCGCGAACGTCGCCAGCGCCAGCACGAGGCCGATGCCGAGCAGGCCTAGGAGCACGCGCAGCAGGTCGGAGGGGCGGTGGACGCGGGCGGCGAGGATCGGCTCGTCCACGGCCAGGCGTCCGGCCCGGTCCGCGAGGGCGGCCGGGTGTTCGTCGTTCCGCGCGGGCCGCGCGTCGTCCGGGGCGCCCGGTCCCGCGCCGGGTCCCGCGTCCGGTCCTGTCTCCGGTCCCGCGCCCGGCCCTGTCTCCGGCTCGTCGTCCGGGCGCCCCGGATCCGCCGGACGGTCCTCCGGTCGCTGTGCCCGCTCTTCCTCGCCCCGTATCACCGGCCGCTTCCCTGCGCTTCTCCTCGTGCTGCTGGAACTGCCGACCAGCTCCCCCCGACGGTGCGACGATAGTGGCATGTGCGCCGTCCGCCGAGGGCGCGCCCCTGACATGCGGCACGATGGACGCCATGGCAGGACCGGCCCACAGCCTCCCCGAATACGCCGACCGCGTGCTCACCGCCGCCGAACGGATCCCGCCCGGCCGGGTGTTGACGTACGGGGACGTCGCCAGACGCCTCGGCGAGGGCGGTCCCCGGCAGGTGGGCCGGGCGATGGCGCTGTACGGCGCGGCCGTGCCCTGGTGGCGCGTGGTCCGCGCGGACGGGCGGCTGCTGCCGGGACACGAGCGGCGCGCACTGGAGCACTACCGGGCGGAGGGCACCCCGCTGCGCGCGGGCGCGGGACCGGGCGACATGCCCCGGCTCGATCTCCGGCGCGCCCGCTGGCAGGAGGACGAGGACGAGGCGGCGGCTGGCGACGCGGCGGCGGCTCACGGACACCAGCCTCCGTCATCGTGAGGCACGGCAGCGGGCGGACCGTCCGTCCGGGGTACGCCCGGGAAACCGTGCGCCACGGGAGCCGACTGGCGTAGCGTCTCCTGAGATGTCCCCGAGAATCCGCGATGCACGTGAACCTCTCCGTCCCGTCCACTGACCGGCCGCCCGCCCCGGGAGCGTACCGACTGGTGCGCGTCCCGGTCGGCGACGCGCGCACTGTCGCTTGGGACGCAAGCCAGCGCGCGGTGGTTGAGCACCCGGGCGGGCCGTTGCTCGTGCTCGCCGGTCCGGGCACCGGCAAGACCACCACGCTGGTGGAGGCGGTCGCCCGCCGGGTGGAGGGCGGCGCCGACCCGGAGCGCATCCTGGTGCTGACCTTCAGCCGCAAGGCCGCCGGGGAGCTGCGGGACCGGCTGACCGCGCGGCTCGGGGGCCTGTCGCCGCAGGCCACGACGTTCCACTCCTTCGCCTACGGCTTCCTCCGCGCCCACCAGGACCGGGAGTTGTACGCCGAGCCGCCGCGGCTGCTGTCCGGGCCCGAACAGGACCTGTACCTGCGGGAGCTGCTGGCGGGCCACCGCGAGCTGGAGCACGAGGGGCGCGGGCTGCGCTGGCCCGACGAGCTGCGCGCCTGCCTGACCACGCGCGGCTTCGCCGACGAGCTGCGGGCCGTGCTCGCCCGCAGCCGCGAACTGGGCCTGGACCCGGGCACGCTGGCCGGGTTCGCCCGCCGCACCGGGCGCGCCGACTGGGAGGCCGCCGCCCGCTTCCTCGCCGAATACCTCGACGTCACCCGGGCGCAGGGCGTCCTCGACTACACCGAACTGGTGCGGGGCGCGGCCGGCCTGGCGGCGGAGCCGGGACCGGCCGCGGCGGTGCGGGCCCGGTACGACGCGGTGTTCGTCGACGAGTACCAGGACACCGACCCGGCACAGGTCGCGCTGCTGCGCGCGCTGGCCGGGGACGGGCGCGACCTCGTGGTCTTCGGGGATCCCGACCAGTCGATCTACGCCTTCCGCGGCGCCGACGTGGGCGGCATCCTCGGCTTCCCCGACGCCTTCCGCACGGCGTCCGGCGACCCGGCGCCCGTCGCCGTCCTCACCACCAGCAGGCGCAGCGGCGCGGCGCTGCTGGCCGCGACGCGGCTGCTCTGTCAGCGGATGCCGCTGGCCCGGCTGCCCGCCGACGCCGTCCGCCGCCACCGGGCGCTGACCGCCGAGGCGGACGGCGGCCGGGTCGAGGTGTTCACCTACCCCACCCCGGGCGCCGAACTGGCGAACATCGCCGACCTGCTGCGCCGGGCCCACCTGGAGGACGGCGTGCCGTGGGGCGAGATGGCGGTCCTGGTGCGCGCGGGCAGCCTGTTCATCCCCGGTGTGCGCCGGGCCCTCACCTCGGCCGGGGTCCCGCTGGAGGTGGACGGCGACGATCTGCCGCTGCGCCAGGAACCGGCCGTCGCGCCGCTGCTGACCGCGCTGCGCGTGGTGGCCGGGTCCGGCGGCGAGCCGCCGGACCCGGAGACGGCGGTGCGGCTGCTCACCTCGCCGCTGGGCGGCATGGACGCCGCCGACCTGCGCCGCCTCGGCCGCGCCCTGCGGAACGAGGAGCGCGCGGCGGGCGTCGCCGTGCCCCGCCCCTCCGACGAACTCCTGGCCCTGGCACTGGCCGAGCCGGAGCGGCTGGTCGCCCACGACCCGGCGTACGCGGCCGGTGCGCAGCGGCTCGGACTGCTGCTGCGCAAGGCGCGCGAGCTGCTGTCCGGCGGCGGCACCGCCGAGGAGGCGCTGTGGCTGCTGTGGGACGGCACGACGTGGCCGCAGCGGCTGGAGCGCGCCGCCCGGCGCGGCGGCGCGGCGGGCCGCAACGCCGACCGCGATCTCGACGCGATCTGCGCGCTGTTCGAGGTCGCGGCCCGGGCGGAGGAACGCGTCGGCGGGCGGGGGGCGCTGATCTTCCTGGAGGAGCTGGGGGCGCACGACATCGCCGCCGACACCCTCGCGGCCCGTGCCGTACGGCCCGACGCCGTCCGGCTGATGACGGCCCACCGTGCCAAGGGCCTGGAGTGGTCCCTGGTGGTGGTCGCCGGGGTCCAGGAGGGGCTGTGGCCCGACCTGCGGCGCCGCGGCTCGCTGCTGGAGGCCGACCGCATCGGCCGTGACGGGCTGGCGGAGCCGCTGAGCCAGGCCGCGCTGCTGGCGGAGGAGCGGCGGCTGTTCTACGTCGCCGCGACCCGCGCCCGGCAGCGGCTGGTGGTGACGGCGGTGCGCGGCGCGGAGGACGGCGACCAGCCGTCGCGGTTCCTGCGGGAGCTGGGCGTGGAACCGGTGCACGTCAGCAGCCGCCCGCGCCGGCCGCTCGCCCTGGCGGCGCTCATCGCGGAGCTGCGCGCCACCACGGTCGACCCCGACGCCTCGCCCGCGCTGCGCCGGGCCGCGGCCGAACGGCTGGCCCACCTGGCCGCGTTGCGGGACGACGACGGCTACGCGCTGGCGCCCGCGGCCCACCCCGAACGGTGGTGGGGGCTGCGCGAGCCGACCCGTTCCGACGCCCCGCTGCGCGACCCCGGGGCGCCGGTCGCGCTGTCCGGCAGCGCGCTGGACCAACTCGCCCGGACCTGCTCGCTCCAGTGGTTCCTGGGCCGCGAGGTGCACGCCGACGCGCCGGCCACGACGGCGCAGGGCTTCGGCAACGTGCTGCACGTGCTCGCCGACGAGGTCGCCTCGGGCACCACCCCGGCCGACCTGTCGGTGCTGATGGAACGCCTGGACACGGTCTGGGACGCGCTCGCCTTCGAGGCGCCGTGGCAGTCGCGGAAGGAGCAGGTGGAGGCGCGGGCGGCGCTGGAGCGGTTCCTGCGGTGGCACGTGCTGCAGCAGGCGAACGGCCGCGAACCGGCCGCCAGCGAGGCCGAGTTCGACGTCACCCTGGAGGCCGGCGAGCACCGGGTGCGCATCCGGGGCGTGCTGGACCGCGTCGAACGGGACGCCGAGGGCCGGGCGTACGTCGTGGACTTCAAGACCGGCCGCACCCGGCCGACGCGCGAGGAGGTGGAACGGCACCCGCAGTTGGCCGTCTACCAGCTCGCCGTCCGGCACGGCGACATGGCCGGCGAGGTGGCGGGCGCGGAGCTGGTCCACCTGCGCCAGGGCGCCCCCAAGCGGGACGGCGGCGACGCCCTCCCGGCCGTGCAGCGCCAGGAACCGCTGCGCCGCGAACCGGGCGACGACTGGGTCGGCGGCCTCCTGGCCGAGGCGGCGGGCCGCGTCCTGGACGAACGCTTCACGGCCACCACCGGCCGCCACTGCGGCTCCTGCGCCTTCCACACGACCTGCAGCGCCCGCCCGGAAGGCCGCCACGCGGTGGACTGACCATCCGGCCGTCCGACGGCAGGTCAACCCCGCATGTCCGTCGCCACTTCCCGGCCCGGCCCGTCCGGTGGGCCCGGTGGCCGGGCGGGGGTGTCCGAGGCGGAGGCTAGTCTCACTCGGGTGCCTGCCCGACTCAGCCGTCCCGAGGAGCTCAGGGAGCTGCTCGGGATCCCGTTCACCCCGGAGCAATTGGCGTGCATCACCGCGCCGCCCGCTCCGCAGGCGATCGTGGCCGGGGCCGGGTCGGGCAAGACCACCGTCATGGCGGCCCGCGTCGTGTGGCTCACCGGCACCGGCCAGGCCGCGCCGGAGGGGGTGCTGGGACTCACCTTCACCAACAAGGCCGCCGGCGAACTGGCCGAGCGCGTCCGCAAGGCGCTGGCGCGGGCGGGGATCGACGCGGCCGAGGACGGCGAGCCGCAGATCTCCACCTATCACTCCTTCGCCGGGCGGCTGCTCGCCGAGCACGGCCTGCGGCTCGGCGTCGAGCCCGCCGCGCGGCTGCTGGCCGACGCCGGGCGGTTCCAGCTCGCCGCCGAGGTGCTGCGGTCCGCGCCCGCCGACTTCGAGCCGCCCAGCGCCGGGTTCACCACGCTCGTCACCGATCTCATCGCGCTCGACGGCGAGTTGTCCGAACACCTGGTGACCCCCGAGCGGCTGCGCGCGTTCGACGCCGCGCTGCTGGCCGAGCTGGAGGGCACCGCCCTCACCAACGCGGACCTGCGCCTGATCCCCGAAGCCGCCCGTGGCCGGGGCCAGTTGCTCACGCTGGTCGAGGAGTACCGGGCCCGCAAGCGCGGCCGGGACCTGCTGGACTTCGGTGACCAGATGTCACTGGCCGCCACCCTGGCCCGCGACGTCCCCGAGGTCGGCCGGGCGCTGCGCGAGCAGTTCTCCGTCGTCCTGCTCGACGAGTACCAGGACACCTCCGTCGCCCAGCGGGTGCTGCTCGCCGGGCTGTTCGGCGGCGGCACCGGGCACGCCGTGACCGCCGTGGGCGACCCCTGCCAGGCCATCTACGGCTGGCGCGGCGCCTCCGTGGCCAACCTGGACGACTTCCCCGAGCACTTCCCGCACGCCGACGGCACCCCGGCCCGCCGCGACAGCCTCAGCGAGAACCGCCGCAGCGGCGGCCGTCTCCTCGCCCTCGCCAACGAGCTGGCCGGTCCGCTGCGCGAGCGGCACCCCGCGGTGGTCCCGCTGCGCCCGGCCGAGGGCGCCGAGCGGGACGGGCGGGTGCGCTGCGCCCTGCTGCCCACCCACGCCGAGGAGCTGGCCTGGCTGGCGGACTCGGTCGCCCACCTGGTGGCCACCGGCACCCCGCCCGGCGAGATCGCCGTCCTGTGCCGCACGGCGGGCGACTTCCCGGAGATCCAGCGGGTGCTGGTGGCCCGCGACGTGCCGGTCGAGGTCGTCGGCCTGTCCGGGCTGCTGCACCTGCCCGAGGTGGCCGACCTGGTCGCCGTCTGCCAGGTGCTGGCTGACCCCACGGCCAACGCCGCCCTCGTCCGCCTCCTCGCCGGGCCGCGCTGGCGGATCGGGCCGCGCGACCTGGCCCTGCTCGGCCGCCGCGCCCGCCTCCTGGTGCGCCGGGCCGAGCCCGCCGAGGGCGCGGAACGGCTCGCCGCCGCCGTCGAGGGCACCGACCCGGCGGAGATCACGTCGCTGGCCGACGCGCTGGACACGTTCGTCGAGGGCGGCGGGGACGAGCCGGACGACGGGCTGCCGTTCTCGGCGGCGGCCCGGGTGCGGTTCGCGCACCTCGCCGCCGAGATCCGCGAGCTGCGGCGCGCGCTCGGCGACCCGCTGATGGACGTGCTGCACCGGGTGCTGGCCGTCACCGGCCTGGAGGTGGAGCTGTCCGCGTCGCCCCGGGCGCTGGCCGCCCGGCGCCGCGAGACGCTGAGCGCGTTCCTCGACGTGGCCGCCGGTTTCGCGGCCGGCCGGGCCGGGACGGCGGTGGACGGCGAGGCGACGCTCCCGGCGTTCCTGGCCTTCCTGCGCGCCGCCGCCCAGTACGACAAGGGGCTGGACGGCTCCCTGCCCGGCGGCGAGAACACGGTGAAGGTGCTCACCGCCCACAAGGCCAAGGGGCTGGAGTGGGACGTGGTGGCCGTGCCGGGCCTGTGCGCCGACCAGTTCCCCGCCAAGGGCTCCCGCGACTCCTGGCTCCGCCACGCCAGGGCGCTGCCGCAGCCGCTGCGCGGTGACGCGGAGACCCTGCCCGGCATCGAGGAGTGGACGGCCGCGGCGTACAAGGAGCACGTGAAGGCCGTCGCCGCGCATCTGCGGCTGGAGGAACTGCGGCTCGGCTACGTGACGTTCACCCGGCCGCGCTCGCTCCTGCTGGGCTCGGGGCACTGGTGGGGGCCGAGCCAGAAGACGCGGCGCGGCCCGTCGGAGTTCCTGGAGGCGCTGCGCGCCCACTGCGAGGCCGACCCGGCGCACGGCGAGGTCGAGCGGTGGGCCGGGCCGCCGGGCGAGGACGAGGAGAACCCGGTGCTCGCCGGCCCCGCGCGCGAGCACGTCTGGCCGCTGCCGCTCGACGAGGAGGCGCTCGCCCGCCGCCGGGAGGCCGCCGAGGCGGTGTGGGCGCGGCTGCGGGGCGTGCCGCCGCCCCGGGAGGCCCGGGAGGCCCGGGAGGGTCAGGGCGAGACGGATCTCACACTGACCCCGGAGGAGCAGCGGACGGTGGCCTCCTGGGACCGGGACCTGACCGCGCTGGCCGGCGAGCTGCGGCAGGCCAGGGCCGCGGTCCGGGACGTGGAGCTGCCGCTGTCGCTGTCCGCCTCGCAGGTGCAGCGGCTGGCCGCCGACCCGGAGGGCTTCGCCCGCGAGCTGGCCCGGCCGATGCCGCGCCCGCCGCAGCCGGCGGCGCGGCGCGGGACGCGGTTCCACGCGTGGGTCGAGTCGCGTTTCGAGGCGCTGGCGCTGCCGATGCTGGGCCTGGAGGAGCTGCCGGGCGGCGATCCGGAGGAGGACGCCGAGATCCGCGACGAGCGGGAACTGGCCGCGCTGAAGGAGGCGTTCAGCCGCACCCCGTACGCCGCGCGGACGCCGTACCGGGTGGAGGCGCCGTTCCAGATCCAGCTCGCCGGACGCGTGATCCGGGGCCGCATCGACGCCGTGTACCGGACGGCCAGTGGCGGGTTCGACATCATCGACTGGAAGACCACGCGCCGCCAGGACGCCGATCCGCTCCAGCTGGCGATCTACCGGGTGGCGTGGGCGGAGCGGCACGGGCTGCCGCTGTCGGCGGTCAGCGCGGCCTTCCTGTACGTGCGCAGCGGCGAGCTGGTCCGGCCCACGGTGCTGCCGGGGCGGCGCGGGCTGGAGCGATTGCTGCTGGGGGAGGACTCCTGGGAGCCCAACGACCCCGGTTAGGCTCTTGGCATGCGTACCACCCCGGCATCCTCGGACAACGCCGTCCAGCCGATCCCGCTCACCGGCACCGGTGGCATCGACCGTGACGCGGGTCACCGGCTCGACGAGGCGTGGCTGGCCGCGGCGTGGAGCCACCCGACGACGAGGGTGTTCGTGGTGTCCGGCGGCCAGGCGCTGATCGAGGAGACGGAGGCGGGCCGCACCGAGCTGGTCATGATGCCGTCCTTCGAGGCGCCGCTGACCGAGGCCCACCGGTACTTCCTGGGCACGGGCCCCGACGGCGTGCGGTATTTCGCGCTGCAGAAGGACAGCCTGCCGGGGCGGATGGACGACGTGGCCAGGCCGGCCGGGCTCCGGGAGGCGGCGGCGCTGCTGTCGGAGCGGGACAACGAGCTGCTGGTGCACGCCGTGGCCCTGGAGAACTGGCAGCGGCTGCACCGGTTCTGCTCGCGCTGCGGCGAGCGGACCGTGATCGCGGCGGCCGGGCACATCCGGCGCTGCCAGGCGTGCGGCGCGGAGCACTATCCGCGGACCGACCCGGCGGTGATCATGCTGGTCGTCGACGAGGACGACCGGGCGCTGCTCGGGCGGCAGGTGCACTGGCCGAGGGGGCTGTTCTCCACCCTGGCGGGCTTCGTGGAGCCGGGCGAGTCGATAGAGCAGGCCGTGATCCGCGAGGTCGCGGAGGAGGTCGGTGTCACGGTCGGCGAGGTCAGCTATGTCGCCAGCCAGCCGTGGCCGTTTCCCTCCAGCCTGATGCTGGGTTTCGTGGCGCGCGCCACGACCACCGAACTGCGGGCGGACGGCGAGGAGATCGAGGAGGCCCGCTGGTTCTCCCGCGACGACCTGCGGGCGGCGGTGGAGTCCGGCGAGGTGCTGGCACCCTCGGGGATCTCCATCGCCGCCCGGCTGGTCGAGCAGTGGTACGGCAAGCCGCTGGGCTCCTCGCCCTGGTGAGCGGGCGGGCTCAGGCGGCGAGGGCCTGCTTGACCTCGGCCAGCGACGGGTTGGTCATGGTGACCTCGCCCGCGCCGCTGCCCGGGGCGATGACGACCGTGGGCACCGTGCGGTTGCCGTTGTTCGCCTTCTCCACCAGGGCGATCGCCGTCGGGTCCTGCTCGATGTCGATCTCCGTGTAGGCGATGCCCTCGCGTTCGAGCTGGCTCTTCAGCCGACGGCAGTAGCCGCACCAGGTCGTGCTGTACATCGTCACGGTGCCCTGCATCGTCCCGTGCTCCTTCATGTCGCCTCTCGCATGTCGTGGACGCGGACGCGTCCTTGACCGCGTCCCGCCCCAGCAGAACACACGGCGCGGTATGAGTAATCCCGTCCGGCTGTGGACAATCCGCCTCACCCGTCTCCCGGGACCTGGCAGCATGGCCGGGTGACATCAGCAACGCGGCCCACTCCGTTCCCTCACGTGCCGGACTCGGCGGACGCCGTGCTGGAGGGGCTCGACCCCGAGCAGCGCGCCGTGGCGACCACCCTGCGGGGGCCGGTGTGCGTGCTGGCCGGTGCCGGGACGGGCAAGACGCGCGCCATCACGCACCGCATCGCGTACGGGGTGCGGGCCGGGGTGTTCCAGCCGGGCACGGTGCTGGCCGTCACGTTCACGGCGCGGGCGGCGGGGGAGATGCGCGGGCGGCTTCGGGAGCTCGGCGCGGGCGGGGTGCAGACCCGGACGTTCCACTCGGCGGCGCTGCGGCAGTTGCAGTATTTCTGGCCCAAGGCGGTGGGCGGCGAGCCGCCCCGGCTGCTGGAGCGGAAGATGTCGCTGGTCGCGGAGGCCGCCGCGCGGGCCACCCGGGGGCGGCTGGAGCGGGCGGAGCTGCGGGACGTCACCGGCGAGATCGAGTGGGCGAAGGTGACGCAGACCACCCCCGAGGACTATCCGGCGGCCCTGGCCAAGGCCGGGCGCGAGGCGTCGCGCGATCCGGCCGAGATCCGCCGGATCTACGAGACGTACGAGCGGCTCAAGCGGGACCGGGGGGCGATCGACTTCGAGGACGTGCTGCTGCTGACCGTCGGCATTCTCCAGGACCGGCCCGACATCGCCGAGGTGGTGCGCCGCCAGTACCAGCACTTCACCGTCGACGAGTACCAGGACGTCAGCCCGCTCCAGCAGCGGCTGCTGGAGCTGTGGCTGGGCGACCGGGACAGCCTGTGCGTGGTGGGCGACGCCAGCCAGACGATCTACTCGTTCACCGGGGCCACCCCGGACCACTTGCTGGACTTCCGGGCCCGGCACCCGGACGCCACGCTGGTCAAGCTGGTGCGGGACTACCGCTCGACGCCGCAGGTCGTCCACCTGGCCAACGGGCTGCTGGCACAGGCGCGCGGCCGGGCCGCCGAGCACCGGCTGGAGCTGGTCTCGCAGCGGCAGGCCGGGCCCGAGCCGGTGTTCGCCGAGCACCCGGACGAGCCGGCGGAGGCGGAGGCGACCGCGAAGCGGATCAGGGAGCTGCTGACCCCGGTGACCGAGGGCGGCGCGGGCATCGCGGCCAGCGAGGTCGCCGTGCTGTACCGGGTGAACGCGCAGTCGGAGATCTACGAGCAGGCGCTCGCCGACGCCGGGGTGCCGTATCAACTGCGGGGCGCCGAGCGGTTCTTCGACCGCCCGGAGATCCGGCAGGCCGGGCTCGCGCTGCGCGGCGCGGCCCGGGCCGGGGGGAACGACTCCGTCCTGCGGGACGCCGACGGTCTCGCCGGGCAGGTCGGCGCGGTGCTCGCCGGCACGGGCTGGACCCCGGAGCCGCCGGCCGGTTCCGGGGCGGTGCGGGACCGGTGGGAGTCGCTGCGGGCGCTGGTGCGGCTGGCGGAGGACTTCCAGCGGGCCCGTCCGGACGCGACGCTGGCGGCCTTCGTGACCGAGCTGGAGGAGCGGGCGGCGGCGCAGCACGCGCCGACCGTGGAGGGCGTCACCCTCGCCTCGCTGCACACGGCCAAGGGCCTGGAGTGGGACGCGGTGTTCCTGGTCGGGCTGACCGACGGGATGCTGCCCATCACCTACGCCAAGACGCCGGAGCAGGTGGAGGAGGAGCGCCGGCTGCTGTACGTGGGGGTGACCCGGGCGCGGTCGCATCTGACGCTGTCGTGGGCGCTGGCGCGCTCGCCGGGCGGCCGGGCCGGGCGGCGGCCCAGCCGGTTCCTCGACGGGCTGCGGCCGGGGTCGGGCCCGGCCGGGGCCCGGGCGGCGGGCGGCGGCGGGAGCGTGGAGCGCGGCGGCGGGTCCCGGGGGCGCAGGGCCCGCGGGCCGGTGCCGTGCCGGGTGTGCGGGCGGACGCTGACCGAGGCGGCGGAGATGAAGCTGCGGCGCTGCGCGGACTGCCCGTCGGCGATGGACGAGGAGCTGTACGAGCGGCTGCGGGAGTGGCGCGTGGAGCGGGCCAGGGAGCTGGGCCGGCCGGCGTACGCGGTGTTCACGGACGTGACCCTGATGGCCATCGCGGAGAACGTGCCGGGCAGCGAGGGCGAGTTGGCGGTGATCTCCGGGGTGGGGCCGCACAAGCTGCGGCAGTTCGGCGCCGAGGTGCTGGCCCTGTGCGCGGGTGAGCCGGTCCCGGCGGCGGAGGCTCCCGATCCGGCGGACCAACTCCCCGGAAAGAGCCCGGAAAAATAGTTTGCGCCTGCGGGAGACATCCGCATAGCGTTCCCCACGTGGCGCCGGGAAGGGTTCCCTTCCTTCGGAGGCCATGCTGTACTGGTGTGTACCACTTGGGCAGGAGATTCCTGGCCCACCGAGACGCCGAGAGGAGGCGAGTCCCATGGCCATTTTCATCACGAGCAAACTGAGCGGCCTTGAGTCCGTCCGCCTCTGCGTGCCCGGTGGCGCCCGCCTGTCCGGCACCGGTGCGTCCGGTGCCGCGGCCGCGCGTCCGGCGGCCCTCGCGATGCGCGAGGCCGTTGCCGGCGAGCGACCGACGCAGGCGCCCGCGGCGGCGGTAGTGGCGGCGGCACGCGTCCGTGCCTACGTCCCGACCGCACATGTCGCCGGCGCCGGCAACCAGATCTTTGGACAGCAGAAGACGCAGCACCTCACGATGTGGGCCCTCCGCGGGCTCGATCCCTGGAGTGATCCAGCCTGATCGGCGAGATCAGGTCGGCACCTTCCAGGGCCGCGGAACCCACACCGGGATCCGCGGCCCTTCTGTTTTGCCAGCAAGCCGGCCACCAGCCGGGCAGACCGACGACCGACGACACGAGGACCGGACCCATGCCACTCGCGCCGTATGCCCGACCCGACCTGAACTCACCACCGGATCCGGAGAATTCTGTGACCCCGCTGTACACGCTGAACGAGCTCGACGAGGCGATCGAGCAGCTCGACTGCCGCGTACCCTGCCGTTCCTACGACCCCGAGGTGTTCTTCGCCGAGTCGCCCGAGGACGTCGAGTACGCGAAGTCGCTCTGTGGCACCTGCCCGCTGCGGGAGGCGTGCCTCGCCGGCGCCAAGGACCGCCGTGAGCCGTGGGGGGTGTGGGGCGGCGAGCTGTTCGTGCAGGGCGTCGTCGTGCCGCGGAAGCGACCTCGTGGCCGTCCCCGCAAGAACCCGGTCACGGCATGAACATCCCCGGCACCATCGGACGCCCCGCGGCGCACGACCCGCGACGAGACCCCGAGATGACGATCGACGCAAGCCTCGCCCCGGCGGCGGCCCCGCGCCCCCGCCAGGAACAGAACAGGACCAGGAAGTTGCAACTCATACCCGAAGCCCTGGCCCGTTCCCATATGGAACGGATCCAGGAAGCCGAATCACAACGCCTCGCCCGGCGGCTCGCCCAGGCCCGCCGGATGGAGCGCAAGTCGTTCCGGCTCCAGCGGCGGGCGGAGCGCGCCTCGCGGCGCGCGCGCCGCGCCCTGGCCCAGGTGGTCATGCAGTAACCCCACCCCGCTCCGGGACGGCGCCCGTCCCGGAGCGGCCCTTTCTCCCCGGCTCCGGCCGGCCCGGGCCGGGCAGCCCCCGGTTCAGGCCGGCCGTCGGCCGTCGTCCCCGGCCGCGTCCTCCCCACCCTCCGCGAACCCGTCGCCGTCCACGACGTCCTCCACGGCGTCCTCGACGGCGCCGTCCACGGTGTCGCTCAGGTCGTCGTTCGCGTCCGCGAACCCGGGCAGTCCGTTGAGCATCTCCTCCCGCATCCGCACCCGCGCCCCGAGCTGGCACAGCACCCCGGTGGTGCTCAGCGTCACCCGGTGGATCAGCAGGTAGGACGGCGGCAGGTTGAGCTGGCGCCCCAACTGGTGTGCGGCGGACCGGGGATCGGCCACCCGCGCGGCCTGCTGGCGCAGCCAGTCCCGGGTGTAGTGGAACTCGGGCACCCGCACCGGCTCGATGATCGGCGTCAGGTAGTCCAGCACGGCCGCCGGGTCCAGCTCGATGTCCGGCTTCACGAACCCCTCGGCGGCCAGGTGGTCGTAGACCTCGTGGGCCTGGCCCTCCAGCGTCAGCCGCAGCGCCCGGCCGATGACGGGCGGCAGCCCGCCGGGCAGCCGGTTCACCGCGCCGAAGTCCAGCACGCCCAGCCGCCACCGGGACGCCGGCTCGCCCTCGGTGGGGATCAGCCGGAAGTTCCCCGGGTGGGCGTCGGCGTGGAGCAGTCCGGTGCGCGCGGTGCCGGAGAAGAGGAAGCGGGCCAGCAACTGGCCCGCCCGGTCCCGCTCCTCCTGGGTGCCGTCGCTGATGACCCGGGACAGCGGCACCCCGTCCATCCACTCGGTGACCAGCACCTGCTCGCCCTGCCAGACGACCCCGGGCACCCGCACCCACGGCTCGTCGCGGAACTCCTCGGCGTACGCCCGCTGCGCCTCGCCCTCCAGCCCGTAGTCCAGCTCCTCGGCGACCCGTTCGCGCATCTCCTCTATCAGGGGCTTGATGTCCATCCCCGGTATGAAGGGGCCGAGGAGCCTGGCGAACCTGCCCAGTTGGGCCAGGTCGGACAGCAGCGCCTCGCCCGCGCCCGGATACTGGATCTTGACGGCGACCTCACGGCCGTCGTGCCACACCGCCCGGTGCACCTGGCCTATGGACGCGGCGGCGGCCGGCCGCTCGTCGAACTCCCGGAATCTGTCGCGCCAGTCGGCGCCCATCCGCTCGGCGAGCGCCGCGCGCACCGTGGCCGCCGGCAGCGGCGGGGCCGCGTCCTGGAGCTTGGTGAGCGCCGCCCGGTACGGCGCGGCCACCGTCTCCGGCAGTGCCGACTCGAACACCGACAGGGCCTGGCCGAGCTTCATCGCGCCGCCCTTCAGCTCGCCCAGCACCGCGAAGAGCTGCTGGGCGGTGCGCTGCTGGAGCTCGCTGCTCACCAGCTCCGCCGAGCGCCCGCCGATCCGCTTGCCCAGACTCCAGGTGGCCCGGCCGGCGAAACTCAGCGGCAGAGTCGCGAGCTTCGCGGTCCTGGTCACCGCCTTGCGGGGCAGGTCAGACATGTCGTCCCCTCCAACTCCCATGCAGTGCCCCGGGACCACCTGGCGCTCCGTGGTGTGCGGATGCACGGCTGCAGCTCGTATACCTCTTCATTCCTTCTTCATTGTGGACCCCGGCTACGGCGACCGGGCGGCCCGGGCGGCGTCGGCCGCACCGCACGGACACTCCGGGTGCGGGTCGATCGTCTGACTCGTCACCGCCAGCCCGGGCAGCGTCAACTCCGTGCGGGTGCTGGGAGATGGCGGCACCGAGCCGTCGAGGAAGGCCAGCGCCGAACAGGCCGTCAGCCCGGCCACCGCCGTCGCGAGCGCGGCGTCGCAGGCGGGGACGCCCGGCCGCCGCCCGTTCCGCCACTGGGCGACCAGCAGCGGCCAGCACGGCTCGCGCTGGGCGCGGGCCCGCAGCAGGCAGCCCGCGCAGCTGGTCGCCCCCGGCCGCACCAGCGGTCCGACGAAGCCCGTCGCCTCCACCACGCCCGCGTACAGATGAGGGGTGCCGGCCGCGACGACCTCCTCGGCCGCGGCGGGGTCCGGAGCGTACGCCCCGAGCCCGTCGCGCGGCGCGAAGATCACCAGGCACGGGCCGTCCGGCTCCCCGGGCGGCGGCTTGCCGCGCCAGGGCCGTGCCGCCCGCACCAGGCCGCCGGCCGCCGCCGCCCGCCGCTCCCCGACGTGCTCGGACCGCAGCCCGCCCGGCGCGGTGTCCTCCGGCTGGACCCGGCCGCCGTCCACCACCTCCACCTTCCCCACCCCGGCGTGCGCGAGGGTCGCCGCCACGGCCGCGCCCACCCGGCCCGCACCCCGCACCTGCACCCGGGCCCGGCGCCGGTCCGACAACCGGCGCAGGCCCTGCCCCGGCGCGGGGTGCAGCAGCGACAGCGTCGCCAGGTCGGGCCGCAGCCCGTCGGTGATCCGCGCGGCGGCCTCCCGGTCCGCGGTGGCGTCGTCCAGCACGCCGGCCGCCGCGAGCTTCCCGGCCAGCCGGTCCGCCGCGTCCCGGCCGAGCCCGAGTGAAGTCGCCGCGTCCCGCAGCACCGGCAGCCCCCGGGTGCCGTCGAGGAGGGAGAGGAAGCTCTCCGTCGCGCTGTCCAGCGGGCCGAAGAGCACGGAGTGCGCGGGCGTCACGCCGTAGCGGACGGTCTGCCGGTCGCGCCAGCCACGGCGCAGCGAGGGCTTGATCATCGGATGCATGGGCCCATGATGGGGCGGGACGGACCGGACGTGCGTGATGTTTTCCACAGGAAGCCGGGAAAGTGCGATAAATGGGGTGATAGGAAAGGGTGTTGTCTCCGTCCCCCGGGTGCCCGCCGCCCGTCCGCCTCCGGCAGGCGGGACATATCCGGCCCCCACCGGGTAACGTCAAGGTGTGCCCGCCGATCCGCTGAACAGCGCCGGCCCGCCGCAGCGCATTCCCCCGGCGGGCCGGGTGACGCTGGACGGACAGCGGCGGCACGAGCGCGTGGAGGTCCGCCGCAGCGCCCGCCGCAGACGCACCGTCTCCGCCTACCGCGAGGGCGACCGCACCATCGTGCTCATCCCGGCCCGGATGACGGCCGAGGAGGAGCGACGCTGGGTGACGGTGATGCTGGACAAGCTAGCCGCCCAGGAGGAGCGCCGCATCCTCGGCGACGACGCCCTGGCCCGCCGCGCCGCCGAGCTCTCCGAGCGGTACCTTCAGGGGCGCGCGCGCCCCGACAGCGTGCGCTGGGTCACGAATCAAAACGCCCGCTGGGGCTCCTGCACTCCCGCCCTGGGCAGCATCCGCCTCTCCCACCGCCTCCAGGGCATGCCGGAGTACGTGATCGACTACGTGCTGCTGCACGAGCTGGCCCACCTGCTCGTTCCCGGCCACGGGCCCGGCTTCTGGAAGCTGCTCGACTCCTACCCGCGCACCGAGCGGGCCCGCGGATTCCTGGAGGGCGTGGTCGCCGCCGAGCGCCTGCCGTACATTCCCTGGCTGCGCACCGACTAGCATCCGCGGAGCATCCGGCCGCCGGTGTCGGCCCGAGCGGCTAGTCTGACCCCGCCGAATGTTTGTCTTATCGGATGGGGGACGGTCGTTACGTATGGTGACGCACTTCCAGCGGGGCCAGAAAACCAGGCTCAGCGATCTGACGCTGGGCACCGACCTGTACGTGGGCGTGCAGATCTCGGGCCCCGGAATGACCTTCGACATCAGTTGCTTCGGCCTTGACGCGGCCGAACGCCTCTCCGACGACCGTTACTTCATCTTCTACAACCAGCCGAAGTCGCCCGAGGAGGCGCTTCAGCTCCTCGGTGCCCAGGCCGGGGACACCGAGTCGTTCCGGGTGACCCTGGACCGGCTGCCCGACTCCATCGACCGGCTCGCCTTCACCGCGACCATCGACGGCGACGGCACGATGGCGCAGGCCGCCCCCGGCTACCTGCGGATCGTCGCCGGCGGCGAGGAGGTCGCGCGCTACAGCTTCGACGGCTCGGCCTTCACCACCGAACGCGCCGTCATGCTCGGCGACTTCTACCGCAAGGACGGCTGGCGCTTCGCCGCGGTCGGACAGGGCTTCGACGGCGGTCTCGCCGC
>NZ_JBPQTQ010000106.1:0-22894 GCF_051386415.1 Streptomyces sp. URMC 129 | reverse complement strand
CCGGGGTGAAGCTGTCGCCGTACGGGCCCGCCGGTTCCGCCCGGTGGAAGTACGGGGTGAACGCCACGAACGCCGTGCCCGCCGGGACCGCCGAGCCGCGCCAGCGGGTCGGCTCGGTGCTCTCCCGCAGCAGCAGCGGCGTGGTCGGCCACAGCCGCACCGACTCCAGCACGCAGGCCCGCAGGAACGGCAGCGGCTCGGGACCGGCCAGGTCCGCGCCGGTCAGCTCGGCCCGCGCCCGGGCGGCGGCGTCCGGGTGACCGGCCAGCAGCGCCAGCGTCCGCAGGGTGGCGATGGCCGCCGCGTCGAACGCGAACAGCCAGTGCGGCACCTGGCCCACCGGGTCCGTCTCGGGGTCGGTGTCCCCCATGTGGAGCTGCCCGGCCAGGGTGTCCGCCCCGGCCTGGAACGCGTACCGCTGGAGCCGCACCAGGAACTCCGCCCGCGCCAGCCGGCGCCGGGGGTGGAGCAGCGACCAGTTGCCCGTGGCGCGCAGCCCGGCCAGCCGGTCGGTCAGGTCGTGGTCGTCGGCCGCCGCCTCGCCCAGCACCACGCGCCGCACGGCACGCCACCAGCCGTCCGTGAAGGTGTCCCAGTCGAGGCCGGCGGTGGCCCGTTCCGCCACCGCCGCCGCCTCCTCGCACACCCGCTCCGCCACCGCGGGCGCCACCCGGTGCAGGGGGTGCGGCGTGTCGAGGGCCAGTTCGTTGACGTGGCGGCGCGCCGCGCGGGACGCGCCCCGGGAGATGAGCGAGCCGTGCGGCTGGAACTGCTCCAGCGCCCGCCGCTTCTCCCGTGTCGCCGGGGTGAACGGCTTCGGCGTGTCGGTCAGTACCCGCGCCAGGTCGTCGGGGTCCAGCAGCAGCACGGCCGACCGGCCCGCGGCGGGCAGCCAAAGCGGCCCGTCGCCGTACCGGGCGCGCAGGTCCCGCAGCGTGTCGATGGCGCGGCGGTCCGCCTGGAGCCGTTCGGCGGCGGCCATCGCCCAGCGGCGGCGCTGGACCAGGCCCTCGGCGAGCGCGGGCAGCAGGAGCCGGGTGGCGGCGCGGGCCTCGTCGGCGGTCCGCACGCGGGGCAGGCCCCCGGCGGGCGGGGCCGTGGCGCGGCCGGCGGGCGGCGCGATGTGGAGCGGCGGCATCGGGTGCGTCCCCCTCGTCAGGCGGCGGTCCGCCGGGCGGCGGGCCGGGTGCCCCGGTCGGCGTCCTCACCGGGCCGGACGACGCCGCTGTCCGGCCCGTCCGGGGCCTCCGGTGTGCCCTGCCCCGCACCCTCCCCTTCTCCCTCGACTTCCGCCCGGATCCGCTCGCACGCCCGGCTCAGCAGCCGCGAGACGTGCATCTGGGAGATGCCGAGCTGCCGCGCGATGCGGCTCTGCGTCATGCCGTGGAAGAACCGCAGGTAGAGAATCTGCCGCTCCCGCTCGGGCAGCGCCCGCAGCGGGCTCTTCACCGACTCGCGGTCCACGACCCGGTCGAAGCCGGGCTCGTGGGTGCCGAGCGTGTCCATCAGCGAGTAGTCGCCGTCCGCCCCGGGCAGTTCGGCGTTCAACGACAGGGTGCTGAAGCTCTCCAGCGCCTCCAGGCCCGTCCTGACCTCGTCCTCGGTCAGCCCGCTGTGCTGCGCGATCTGCTCCACGCTCGGCCCCCGGTCGTCCAGCCGGTAGGTGAGCTGACGGCTGGCGGCCCGCACCCGGTTGCGCAGCTCCTGGGTGCGGCGGGGCACGTGCAGCCCCCACATGTGGTCGCGGAAGTGCCGCTTCACCTCGCCGACGATCGTCGGCACCGCGTAGCTCTCGAACGGCCGTCCCCGGCTGGGGTCGTAGCGGTGGACCGCCTTCACCAGACCGAGCGCGGCGACCTGCTCCAGGTCCTCCAGCGCCTCCCCGCGGTCGCGGAACGTCCGGGCCAGCCGGTCGGCCATCGGGATCCAGGCGCAGATGACGTCCCGCCGGAGCTGTTCCCTTTCCGGGCACGGCGGCAACTCCGCGATGCGCTCGAATTGCCGGCTGGTGTCCGGGGCGTCGTCGTGCGGATGACGCCTTCTGCGTGCGGGCGGCTGGGGCCCGGAATGGGGCTGGGGCTGTGCGGGTGTATTCATCGTTCGTGCTCTCCCAGGTGAGGGTGGGCGTGCGATTTACCGCTCTGCGCTCGCCACGGGAAGAGGCCGTTGGCACAAGTCTGCCTGTTAACCGGTCACCGCACATCTCGGGCCGGGGAGAAACGGCGCCCGGGAGGTTTTCCGCGTCCCCGCCTGGTTACCCGCACCCACCGCAGGCCACATCACCCGTCAAGAGGAGCGATTCCCCATGGCACGCACGGTAGCCGAGCTGATGACCCGCGAGCCGGCCACGGTCCGCGAGCAGGACACGGTGGCCAGGGCCGCTCAGCTCATGCGGCAGAACGACACCGGGAACGTGGCCGTCGTCGAGGACGGGCACCTCGTCGGCATCATCACCGACCGCGACATCGCGGTCCGCGTGGTAGCCGCCGACCGCCCCGCCTCCACGCCGGTCGGCGAGGCCGCCAGCCACGAGGAACTGGCCGTCATCAGCCCGGAGACGACCATCCAGCAGGCCGCGTCCGTCATGCGCGAGAAGTCCGTGCGGCGGCTGCCCGTCGTGCGCGACGACCAGCTTCTCGGCATCGTCAGCCTCGGCGACCTCGCCATCGAGGCGGACCCGGAGTCCGGCCTGGCCGACGTCTCGGCGGCCAAGCCCAACCCCTGACCCGGCGCGGCCCACCCGGCCCGTACCGACAGACCCGCACCGACAGAGAAGAGCGACATCGTGTCCTACGGCACCTTTCTCTCGAACGTCAGAGAGCGCGGTGAATACGCCGCCGACGAGGCGGAGCAGATCGTCCAGGCCGTTTTCGAGACGCTGAGCGAACGCCTGCCCGCCGGTTCCGCGGAACACCTCGCCGACCAGCTCCCCACCCCCCTCGCGAACATCCTGGAGAACGCCGACGAGAGCGGCCGGAGCTGGGGGGTCCAGGAATTCATCTCCAACGTCGCGCAAAAGGCCGACGAGGACGAGGAAACCGCGGAAATGGACACGCGCATCGTGTTCTCCGTCATCTCCGAGCAGGTCACCGGGGGAGAGATGAACAAGCTGCTCAGCCAGCTCCCCTCCGGCTATGCCGAGCTCTTCGGCTACTCGGAGCTGGCCTGAACGCGTCCGCCCACGCCACCGCGCCGCTGCGCGTGGTGGTCGTGGGCGCCACCGGCAACATCGGCAGCCGCCTCGTGCGGCTGCTCTCCCGCGACGAACGGGTCGGCTCCGTCGTGGGGCTGGCCCGCAGGCCGCCGGAGTCGGCGCCGCCGAAGACGACGTGGGCCCGCGCGGACGTCACCACCGACCCCGGGCTGGCCGCGCTGTTCGCGGGCGCCGACGTGGTGGTGCACCTGGCGATCCTGTTCCAGCCGTCGCGCCACCCGGACGTCACGTGGCGCACCAACGTCATCGGCAGCGAGCGCGTGTTCCGGGCCGTCGCCGAGGCGGGCGTGCCCGCGCTGGTGCATGCCTCGTCCGTCATCGCCTACGGGCCCGGCCCCAAGGACCGGCCGGTGGACGAGAGCTGGCCGACGGACGGCTGGCCCACCGCGCCCTACCCGCGCGAAAAGGCGTACGTGGAACGGCTGCTGGACGTCTTCGAGCACCGGCACCCCGGCGTCCGCGTGGTGCGGCTCCGCCCCGGCATCGTCATCGCGGCCGAGTCCGCCCCCCAGCAACGCCGGGTCTTCGCGGGCCCGTTCTTCCCCGGCCGCGCCGTGCCCCGGCCGCTGCGCGTGGTGCCGTCGGTGCCCCGGCTGCGGTTCCAGGCACTGCACCGCGACGACGCGGCCGACGCGTTCCACCGGGCGGTCCTCCAGCCGGTCCACGGACCGTTCAACCTCGCCGCCGACCCCGTGGTCGACGCCGAACTGGTCGCCCAGCTCACCGGCGCGCGCACGTTCCGCGTCCCCTGCCGCGCCGCCCGCGCCGCCGTGGAGCTGGCCTGGCGCTCGCGTCTGCTGCCGACCTCCCCCGACATGTTCGACGCCGTGCTGGCGCTGCCGCTGATGGACACCACCCGCGCCCGCCTGGAACTGGGCTGGATCCCGCGCCACTCCGTGACCGACGCCCTCACCGAATTCCTCGACGGCCTGCACCACGGCGGCGCCGACACCCCGCCGCTGCGCCGCGACATCCCCCGCGGCGGCCGACTGCGCGAGGCGGCCACCGGGACGGGGGGGCGCCCGTGAGCGCCGCGCCCGACGCCGTCGTGGTCGGGGCCGGGCCCAACGGGCTGGTCGCCGCCAACCTCCTCGCCGACGCCGGGTGGAACGTCCTGGTCCTGGAGGCCGAGGACGAACCCGGCGGCGCCGTCCGCAGCGACCGGGGCGTCCACCCCGACTACGTCAGCGACATGTTCAGCGCCTTCTACCCGCTGGCCGTCGCCTCCCCGGCCCTGGCCGGTCTCGGCCTCGAACGCTGGGGCCTGACCTGGAGCCACGCCCCGGCCGTGCTCGCCAACCCCCTCCCGGACGGCCGCTGTGCCGTCCTGTACCGGGACCAGGAGCGGACCGCCGCCAACCTGGAGACGTTCGCCCCCGGCGACGGCGAGGCGTACCTGCGGCTGCTGGACCGCTGGGACCGCCTCGACCCCGACCTGCTCCACACCCTCCTCGGCCCCTTTCCGCCCGTCCGCCCCGCCGCCGGCCTGCTGCGCCGGATCCGCGCCGCCGGCGGTACGCGGCTGCTGCGGTCCCTGACCCTGTCGGTACGCCGCCTCGGTGAGGAGGAGTTCCGCGGGCCCGGCGCCCCGCTGCTGTTCACCGGCTGCGCCCTGCACGCCGACTTCTTCCCCGAGTCGTTCGGCAGCGGCCTCTTCGGCTGGCTGCTGGTCATGCTCGGGCAGCGCCACGGCTGGCCCGTCCCGGCCGGCGGCGCCGGGCAGCTCACCGCCGCCCTGGTGCGGCGCCTCCGGGCGCGCGGCGGCACCCTGCGCACCGGCACCCCCGTGGCCCGGATCATGGTCCGCGACGGCCGCTGCCTGGGCGTGCGCACCGCCGACGGCGAACCGCTGCTCGCCGCCCGCGCCGTCCTGGCCGACGTGCCCGCGCCCGCCCTCTACGGCGGCCTCGTCGGCTGGGAGCACCTGCCGTCCCGGCTGCGCGAGGACATCCGGCGGTTCCACTGGGACCACGCCACGCTCAAGGTCGACTGGGCGCTGTCCCGCCCGATCCCGTGGACGTCCCCGGGTGCCGCCGCGGGCGGGACCGTCCACATCGCGGACAGCGTCGACCACTTCACGCGCCACTCCGCCGACCTGGCCACCGGTACCCTCCCCGAGCACCCCTGCGCCGTGCTGGGCCAGATGACCACCGCCGACCCGGCCCGCTCCCCGGCCGGAACGGAGTCGGCCTGGGCGTACGCCCACGTGCCGCGCGGCATCCCGCCCGCCGAACTGCGCGGGACCATGGCCGACCGGCTCGAAGCCGCGGTGGAACGGCTCGCCCCCGGTTTCCGCGACACCATCCTCGACCGGCGCGTCCTGACCCCCACCGACCTGGAGGCGCTCGACCGCGGCCTGGTCGGCGGCGCCCTCAACGGCGGCACCGCCGCCCCGCACCAGCAGCTCTTCTTCCGGCCCGTGCCCGGCTCCGGCCGCCCCGGAACGCCGATCGACGGGCTGTTCCTGGCCTCCTCCTCCGCCCACCCGGGCGGCGGTGTCCACGGCGCGTGCGGGGCCAACGCCGCCCGCGCCGCCCTCAGAAACCGGTGGCCCCTGCCGCGGTACCCGCGCCGCGCCCGGCCCGGCCGTCACGCTCCGCCCGAGCCGCCCGCCCGGCCGAACCCGTCCAACCACGTCGAAGGGACCCGGACATGGCCATCAGACCCGTCCTGATCAGGCGCCCGCCGGAGGCCGTGTGGGCCGTCCTGCGCGACGGCCACCGCTACGCCGACTGGGTCGTGGGCACCCACGCCTCCGAGCCGCTGGACGGCGACTGGCCGGCGGTCGGCTCCGCCATCAAGTACACCGTCAAGGCCGGGCCCTGGCACGCCGGCGGCCGGACCGTGGTCCGCGCCCACGAACCCGGCACCCGCCTGGAACTGGAGGCCCAGAGCGGGGTGTTGGGCAGCGCCCGGATCAGCATCGAGGTCCGGCCCTGGGGCGAGGACACCCTCGTCGTCGTGGACGAGCACCCGCTCACCGGCCCCGGCGGAAAGCTCCACAACATGGCCTCCGACGCCCTGCTCCAACTGCGCCACCGCCGCATGCTCAGAAAACTCGCCCGCGTCGTGGAATCCACGGCGGAAACCGAGTCCGAACGGGCATCTTCGCGGGAATGAACGGCGGGTCAGCGAAATAGCCCGGGGCCGCCCGGGTACCAATGGAGGCCTTCATTCCACCCATGGAGGCCACATGGCATTCAATCCGCTGGAACAGCGGGGCATTCCCCTCGACCGGCAGCGGCGCAATTGGCGGGAGCTGTCGGTCATGCCGATCGACCCCGACCGCTGCGACCCCTACACCCGGTGCCGGATCATCACGATGAACGGCATCGAGGTCGAGGCCATTCTCTTCAGCCACCAATTCGCCCGGCACTGTCCCGACCTCGACGTCAAGCGGCGGCTCGCCGAGGTCCGCTACATCGAGGCACAGCAGCAGAAGGCCGTGAACTGGCTGCTCCCGGGCGTCTCCTCGGTACTGGAAACGACCATCGCGTACGAGCAGGTGGCCGTCGACCTGACGGCCTGGGTGGCCCGCATGGAGCCCGACCCGTACCTGAAGCAGGCGTACCAATTCGGCGTCCTGGAGGACTTCGACCACCTCTACCGCTACGCCAACCTCTACGAGATGATCGAGCACCGCAAGGCGGAGGAAATCGTCGATCAGCTCACCGAGGTGATGCCCGGCCGGCCCACCCAGCTGCACCACCGGGACCCGATGGACAATGTGCGGGATCCGTACGACCGGCAGACCGCGAATCCGCTGTCGAAGCTGCACGCGCTGACCATCATGTCGGCCGAGCAGCAGACCATGAATTTCTACATGAACGTCGGCCCGACGTACATGGAGCCCATCGCCCGTGACCTTTATCAGGAAATCGGCCTGATCGAGGAGGAGCACGTCACCCACTACGAGTCGCTGGTCGACCCCGGCGAGACCTGGTGGGAGCAGCTCGTCCACCACGAGTACAACGAGTGCTACCTCTACCACTCCTTCATGGAGCAGGAGAGCGACCAGCGCGTCAAGCGGATCTGGGAGCTCCACCTCAACATGGAGCTGGAACACCTCCGGATCGCCTGCGACCTGATGCGCCGTCACGACGGCCGCGACCCGGAGGAAGTGCTCGCGCCCGAGCTGCCCAACGTGCTCACCTTCGAGCCCAACAAGCAGTACCTGCGCGAGCTGATCGCCGACCAGCTCGACCTCACCACCCTCGGCACCGGCTACGTCCGCGAGGCGCACGAGCGGTTCGAGCGGATGCAGCAGCAGCTCAACGGCGACGCCAAGGCGCCCAGCGAGGAAGTCGTCGACCGGCACCGCGAGATGTTCGGACGCGACTACCGGCTCGAAACCGAGGGCGAGCACCCCGTCCCCGCGCTGCGGCAGCGCTGACGAGACCGACGAGACCGACGAGACCGACGAGACCGACGACCAGGAGGGGCCAGGCGATGGCACAGACCGACCGGACCGACGACCGGACCGCCCAGGACGCGGAGCACGCGAGCGACGACGACGTCGTCGCTCTGCTCATGCGGCAGCACGGCGACATCAGGAACCTCTTCGACGAGGTGGAGCGCACCGCCGGCGACGAGCGGCGCGAGGCGTGGCGCCGCCTCGTCCGCCTGCTCGCCGTCCACGAGACGGCCGAACAGGAGGTCGTCCACCCGTACGCCGGGCGCCTGTTCGACGGTGCCGAGGACATGGTGGCCGACCGTCTCGCGGAGGAGAAGGCCGCCAAGGAGACACTCGCCCGGCTCGACGGCATGGACCCGGAGGACCCCGGATTCCTGCCCGCCCTGCGGGACCTGCGCACCGACGTGCAGCGGCACGCCCGCGCGGAGGAGCGCTACGAGTTCGCCCAGCTCCGCCGCCGCGCCGAGCCGGACCGGCTCGTGGCCATGGCCAAGGCGGTCAAGGCCGCCGAGTCGATGGCCCCGACCCGGCCGCACCCCGGCGTGCAGGGCGCCGCCGCCAACGTGGCGGCCGGCCCGATCGCCGCGCTCATGGACCGCACCCGGGACGCCGTGCGCAAGGCCATGGGCAAGAAGGGCTGACCCGCCCGGCCGGACCCGGGGGCAGCGCGGCGCGCGTACACGCCCACGAAGGAGTCAAACCCGCGCGCCGCGCGCGCCCCTCGGTACAACGGCGGGCGAGTCACCGAAAGGACCCCCATGGCGACCCTGACCGCACCGCCGACCGCGAGACCCCCGCAAGAGCCCAGGACCACCGGGCAGATCGTCGTGGCGTGGCTGACGACCACCGACCACAAGAAGATCGGCTCGCTGTACCTGATCACGTCCTTCCTCTTCTTCATCGTCGGCGGCGCGCTCGCGATGGGCATGCGTATCGAACTCGCCCGCCCCGGCGTGCAGTTGCTCTCCGCCGAGCAGTACAACCAGTCGTTCACCATGCACGGCACGATCATGATGCTGCTGTTTGCCACCCCGCTGTTCGCCGGGTTCGCCAACGCCATCATGCCGCTGCAGATCGGCGCCCCCGACGTGGCGTTCCCCCGGCTGAACATGCTGGCCTACTGGATGTACCTCTTCGGCGGCCTGCTCGTCGTCGGTTCCTTCCTCACCCCCCAGGGGGCCGCCGACTTCGGCTGGTTCGCCTACAGCCCGCTCAACGACCGGGTGCACACGCCGAGCGTCGGCGCCGACATGTGGATCATGGGCCTGGCCTTCTCCGGCTTCGGCACCATCCTCGGCGCGGTCAACTTCGCCACCACGATCATCTGCATGCGCGCCCCCGGCATGACCATGTTCCGGATGCCGATCTTCACCTGGAACATCCTGCTCACCAGCGTGCTGGTGCTGCTGGCCTTCCCGGTGCTCGCCGCCGCCCTGTTCGGGCTCGCCGCCGACCGGCTGTTCGGCGCCCGGGTCTTCGACGCCGCGAACGGCGGATCCCTGCTGTGGCAGCACCTGTTCTGGTTCTTCGGCCACCCCGAGGTGTACATCATCGCGCTGCCGTTCTTCGGCATCATCACGGAGATCATCCCGGTCTTCGCCCGCAAACCGATCTTCGGATACATCGGTCTGGTCGCCGCGACGATCGCCATCACCGGGCTGTCCGTCACCGTGTGGGCGCACCACATGTTCGCCACCGGGGCCGTGCTGCTGCCGTTCTTCTCCCTGCTGTCCTTCCTGATCGCCGTGCCGACCGGCGTGAAGTTCTTCAACTGGATCGGCACCATGTGGAAGGGCTCGCTCAGCTTCGAGACGCCCATGCTGTGGTGCGTCGGCTTCCTGGTCACCTTCCTCTTCGGCGGCCTCACCGGCGTCCTGCTCGCCTCCCCGCCGCTCGACTTCCACGTCACCGACACCTACTTCGTGGTCGCCCACTTCCACTACGTCGTCTTCGGCACCGTCGTCTTCGCCATGTTCGCCGGATTCCACTTCTGGTGGCCCAAGTTCACCGGCACCCGGCTCGACGAGCGGCTGGGGAAGATCCATTTCTGGACGCTCTTCACCGGCTTCCACGGCACCTTCCTCGTCCATCACTGGCTCGGCGCCGAGGGCATGCCCCGGCGGTACGTGGACTACCTGGACTCCGACGGCTTCACCGCGCTCAACACCGTTTCCAGCATCGGCGCGTTCCTGCTGGGCCTGTCCACCCTGCCGTTCGTCTACAACGTCTGGAAGACCGCCAAGTACGGCGAGAAGATCGAGGTGGACGACCCCTGGGGCTACGGCCGGTCGCTGGAGTGGGCCACCTCCTGCCCCCCGCCGCGCCACAACTTCGCGTCCCTGCCGCGGATCCGCTCCGAAGCGCCCGCCTTCGACCTGCACCACCCCGGCATCACCGCGCTCGACCAGGCCCGGCAGACCGGGCGCCGCGACATCGCCGAGTCCGTCTCCGACGCGCCCGGCCCCGGGCAGGGCTGACATGCGTGCCGTGCGCCCGCTGCGCGACGACGCCGCCGAGGGCATCGCCCAGCTGGAGGGGTACCTGCTCTGGCAGGGCGAGCTGAGCACCGCCCGCGCCGAGGCCGAGGCGTTCGCCGACGCGCTGCCCTGGCTCACCGACGCCCAGCGCGCCGAGCTGACCGCCCGGTACGCCGAGGAACGCATCCGGCTCTCCCGGCGCGTCCTCGCCGCCGTCGGGGACCGCTGCCGCGTGCTGGAGCGGGAGTACACCGCCCGCTACGGGGAACTCCGGCACCGCCTGCTCTGCGCCACCGGCTGCGTGCTCCTGACCGCCGTCAGCATGTCGGCCGGCCTCCTGCTGCTCGCCTCGCGGTCCTGACCGACGGGGCCCGGGGTTGGCACGGCCCAGCCGGGTACTCGCCCGCGGTATCCGACCGGAGGTGAGTCCTTCATGAAGGCTGTGGTGTGGTACGGCAAACGCGACGTGCGGGTCGAGGACGTGCGCGACCCCGTGATCCAGGAGCCGACGGACGCGATCATCCGCGTCACCTCCACCGGGCTGTGCGGCTCCGACCTGCACCTGTACGAGGTGCTGTCACCGTTCATGACACCCGGCGACATCCTCGGCCACGAGCCGATGGGCGTCGTGGAGGAGGTCGGCCCCGAGGTCCCCGACCTGGCCCCCGGGGACCGCGTGGTCGTGCCCTTCCAGATCGCCTGCGGGTCCTGCTTCATGTGCGAGCGCGGGCTCCAGACGCAGTGCGAGACGACGCAGGTCAGGGAGCACAACATGGGCGCCCGGCTGTTCGGCTACACCAAGCTGTACGGGGCCGTGCCGGGCGGCCAGGCCGAGTACCTGCGGGTCCCGCAGGCCCACTACGGCCCGGTCAAGGTGCCCGGCGGCGTGCCGGACGACCGGTACGTGTACCTCTCCGACGTGCTGCCCACCGCCTGGCAGGCCGTCGCCTACGCCGACGTCCCCAAGGACGGCACGCTCGTCGTCCTCGGCCTCGGCCCGATCGGCGACATGTGCTGCCGCATCGCCCTGCACCAGGGCGCCGGGCAGGTCATCGGCATCGACCTGGTGCCCGATCGGCTGGCCCGCGCCCGGTCCCGGGGGGTCAGCACCCTCGACCTCACCGAGCACGACGACATCGCCACCGCCGTGCGCGACCGCACGGCCGGACGCGGCGCCGACTCCGTCATCGACGCGGTCGGCATGGAGGCGCACGGCAGCACCGCCGGCAAGATGCTCCAGGACCTGGCCGGGCTGATGCCGGGCAGGCTCGCGGAGAAGATCGCCTCCCGGGCCGGCGTGGACCGGCTCTCCGCCCTCTACACGGCGATCGACCTGGTGCGGCGCGGCGGCACGATCTCGCTCAGCGGCGTCTACGGCGGGATGGCCGACCCGCTGCCGATGCTGACGCTGTTCGACAAGCAGATCCAGGTGCGCATGGGCCAGGCCAACGTGCGCCGCTGGGTCCCGGAGATCCTGCCGCTGCTGGCGGGTGACGAGGACCCGCTGGGCGTGGACGGCTTCGCGACCCACCACATGCCGCTGGCGCAGGCCGCGGAGGCGTACGAGATGTTCCAGCACAAGGACGCCGGGAAGATCGTCATGCGGCCGTGAGCGGAGTGTGAGCAAAGGCACTCACCGGGCAACGGCCCAGGTGGGACGAGGAACAGGGGCCCTGGGGCGGCCCCGCCGGTGATCTTGGTCTTCCCGGCCGGAGCCGCCGGTGTCATCGTGGGCCTCGCCGTCGGGCGTGTCGCCGCGCCGGCACTCCCTCTTTCCCCGTCCTCTCCCCTCCCCCTCCATGCCTCTGCCTGCTCTCTTCTCCGCTCGGCCCGCCTCCCGCCGCTCGCCCTGGCGCTGCCTGAGCTACCCCAGCATGCGCTGGTGGTCCTTCGCCAACCTCCTCTCCAACGCCGGCACCTGGATGCAGCTCACCGTCCAGAACCTGCTGGTCCTCCAGGTCACCGGCTCCGCCGCCATGACCGGTGTCTCGCTGGCCGTCCAGGCCGGTCCCGGGCTGCTGCTCGGGCTGATCGGCGGCGCCGCCGTCGACGCCTGGCCGCGCAAGCTGACCGCGGCGCTCAGCCAGGCCGCGCTGGGCCTGGTCGCCTTCGTCACCGCCGCCCTGGTCGCGCTGGACCTGCTCGACGTGACCGCGCTGCTGGTGCTCGCCGCCGTCACCGGCGTGATCGCCACCGTCGACGGCCCGGCCTGCTCCCTGCTGGGCAACGACCTGGTGCACACCAGGGACGTGCCCTCGGCCATCGCGCTCGGCTCCGCCGTGCACAGCGTCGGGCGGCTGGCCGGGACCGCGCTGGCCGGGATCGCCGTGCTGGTCTTCGGCACCGCGTCCGCGTTCGTCGCCAACGGGCTGTCGTTCGCGGCCGTCGCCGCCGTGATCCCGTTCCTGAGGCCGGTCGACAAGCCGGCGGAGGCGGCCCTGCCCGCCACCGAGGCCACGCCGCCCCGGTCCGGGCCGGGGACGGACGCGCGGGAGGGGCTGCGGTTCTTCCTGGGCCGCCCGCGCCTGGTCGCGCTGGCCGCGATCACCGGACTCAGCTCCGTCTTCGGCCGGAACTACGCGCTGACGCTGGCCGTCCTGGTGACCGGCCCGCTGGCGGCGGGCGCCGGGGCCTTCGGCACCGTCTCCACTGTCCTGGCCGTCGGCGGCATCGGCGGCGCCGTGCTCGCGGGCATGCTCCACCGCCCGTCCGTGCGGCTGGTCGCGGCGATGGCCGGCTCCGGCGCGCTGCTCCAGATCGCCGCGGGGCTGTCCCCGTCGCTGGGACTGCTGGTCCTGCTGGTCCTGCCCATGGCCGTGGCCGAGTCGGTCTCCGACACGGCGGGCACCACCGTCCTGCAGACGGACCCGCCGGCGCACATGCGGGGACGGGTGCTGGGGGTGTGGCGGAGCCTGAGCACCGGCTGGGGCCTGATCGGCCCGCCGCTGATCGGTCTGCTGATGGAGCTGGCGGGCGCCCGCGCGGCGCTGGTCATCGGTGGCCTGGTCATCGCGACGGCCGCCGGAGCCGGTCTGCTGCTGCACGGCCGCCGCGGCAGCCTGACCCCGGACGCCGGCCGCGTGGCGCCGGTCCCCGCCACCGCGCGCCCCGCCGAGCTGGCCGCCGTGGCCTGACCGGCGCCTACACGCGGCGCCAGGAGTCGTCGCCCAGATGGGACCCGGCCATCGGGCCCATGCGGGTCATCCCGCCGTCCACGGTCCAGGAGGCGCCGGTCACATAGCGGTTGGTGCCGCCGGCCAGGAAGGCGATCACCTCCGCGACCTCCCGCGCGTCGCCCGGCCGCCCCAGCGGGACGCCCGGGCGGGGCTCGGTCCGCACGTCGGTGTCCTCCTGGCCGGTCATCGGGGTCGCGATCTCGCCCGGCGCCACCGCGTTCACCAGGATGCCGTGCTCGGCCAGCTCCAGCGCCATCACCTGGGTGAGCAGCCCGAGGCCGCCCTTGGCCGCGCAGTACGGCGCGGCGCCGACCTTCGGCTGGTGCTCGTGGACGCTGGTCACGTTGACGATGCGCCCGCCCCGGCCCTGGGCGATCATCCGCCGGGCCGCCCGCTGCCCGCACAGGAACGGGCCGACGAGGTCGAGGTCCAGCACGTGCCGGACCGTGTCCGGCGCGATGTCGGTGAACGGCGTGGCGGTGCCCGTCCCGGCGTTGTTGACCAGCACGTCGATCCCGCCGAGGCGGTCGGCGAGCTCGTCCACGACGTCGGCGGCCTCCGGGAGCCGCGTGAGGTCGACCTGCTCGACGGCGGCGCGCCGGCCGCTGTCGGTCACTTCGGTGGCGGTCCGCTCGGCGCCCGCCCGGTCGGTGTGCCAGGTGACGCCGACATCCATGCCGAGCCGGGCCAGCCGCACGGCGGTGGCCCGGCCGATCCCGGAGTCGGATCCCGTCACGACGGCGACGGGAGCCGTCACGTGAAGACCGCCTTCTCGACGTCGTTCGGGCCGTCGAAGGAGTCCTTCTTCAGGCCGGAGAACTTGTCGATCAACTCCTTGTCGGCGCCGTTCTTCTTGGCCTGCTCCACCACCGTCTTCTTGTCGGCGGGGTAGTTGATGTTCTTCAGGGCCTTCTGCACCTCGATGGGGTTCGGCTTGCCCATGGCTGCTGTCCTCCTTGTGTTCGTGGTGCTCCTGGTGATCGTGCGGTGTGTCGTTCCGCTTCCGCGTACCCGACGACCGGAAAGGGCAATCAGGGCGCACGGGAGGAATCGGGTGCCGTGGGGCCGACCAGCTCGGCCAGGACGTCCTCCATCGTCACGAACCCCAGCAGCGTCCCCCTGCCGCTCGTCACGGCCGCCAGGTGGGTCCGGGCGGCCCGCATCGCGGTCAGCGCGTCGTCCAGCAGCGTCTCCAGCCGCACCCGCACCACCGGGTGCAGGGCGTCGCGGGGGAACGGCCGGTCCCGGGACGCCGCGCCGAGGGCGTCCTTCACATGCAGGAAGCCCAGCACCGTCGAGCCCGGCCCGGTGACCGGGAAGCGGGAGAAGCCCGACGCCGCCGACACCCGCTCCAGCCGCCGGGGCGTGACCCGGTGGTCCACGGTCACCATGCGGCTCACCGGCACCACGATCTCCGCCACCGTCCGGGTCCCCAGCTCCAGCGCGTCCCGCAGCCGCTCGCTCTCGCCCGCCTCCAGCAGCCCCGCGTCGCTGGAGTCCTGCACCAGCCGCACCAGCTCGTCGTCGGTGAAGACCGACGCCACCTCGTCCCTCGGCTCCACGCGCAGCAGCCGCAGCAGCCCGTTGGCCAGGGCGTTGATGCCGAAGACCACCGGCCGCAGCGCGCGGGTCACCGCCACCAGCGCCGGGCCCAGCAGCAGCGCCGACCGCTCGGGCGCGGCCAGCGCCACGTTCTTCGGCACCATCTCCCCGACCAGCATGTGCAGATAGGTGGCCAGCGACAGCGCGAACGCGAACGCGATCGGGTGCACCAGCGCCCCCGGCATCCCGGCGCGGTGCAGCACCGGCTCCAGCAGGTGCGCGATGGCGGGCTCGGCGACCGCGCCCAGCACCAGCGACGAGACGGTGATGCCCAGCTGGGCGGTGGCCAGCATGGGGGAGAGGTGACGCAGCGCCCACAGCACCGTGCGCGCCCGCCGCTCGCCCGCCTCGGCGCGCGGCTCGATCTGGTCCCGGCGCACCGAGATCAGCGCGAACTCGCCGCCGACGAAGAAGGCGTTGGTCACCAGGGTCAGCGCCCCCAGCACAAGCTGCGCGACGGTCACGCCGTCCCCTCCCCGCGCTCCCCGCGCTCCCCGCGCTCCCCGCGCTCCCCGTCTTCTTCGCGTTCTCCGTCGGGCGCGGTGATCCGTACCCGCTCCGCCCGGTGCCGGGCGGTCAGCAGCACCGTCAGCCGCCAGCCCGCCACCACGATCCGGTCCCCGACCGCCGGGATGCGCGCCAGCCCGGTCGCCACCAGCCCGGCCACCGTCTCGTACGGACCCTCCGGCACCGGGAGGCCGATCGTGGCGAGCTGATCGACGCGCAGGCTGCCGTCCGCCTCCCAGGTCCGCGCCCCGGTCCGCGCCAGGCCCGGCTGCTCCGCCGGGTCGTGTTCGTCGCGGACCTCGCCGACGACCTCTTCGACGATGTCCTCCAGCGTGACCACCCCGGCCGTGCCGCCGTACTCGTCCACCACCACCGCCAGCGACCCGGTGCCGCGCAGCCGCTCCAGCAGCCGGTCCACCGGCAGGCTGTCCGGCACCAGCAGCGGCTCCCACGCCAGGTCCGCCACCCGGACCGCCGGGCGCGCCGCCTCGTCGAGGGCGAGGACGGCCTTGATGTGGACGACGCCCATCACGTCGTCCAGGCCGCCGACGTAGACGGGGAACCGGGACAGCCCGGTGGCCAGCGTCAGGTTCGCCGCGTCGGCGGCCGTGGCGTCCGCGGCCAGCGCGTGCACGTCCACCCGCGGCGTCATCACGTTCTCCGCCGTCAGCTCCCCCAGGTGCAGGGTGCGCACGAACAGCTCCGCGGAGTCCGGCGGCAGCACGCCCTCGGCCGCCGAGTGCTGCGCCAGGGCCATCAGCTCCTGCGGGGTGCGGGCGGACGCCAGCTCCTCGGTCGGTTCGAGGTCGAAGAGGCGCACCAGCCGGTTCGCCGCCTCGTTGAGATGCCGGATGAACGGCGCGAACCCGGCGGTGAACGTGCGCAGCGGCCCGGCGACCGTCCGGGCCACGATCAGCGGCCGGGAGATCGCCCAGTTCTTCGGGACCAGCTCGCCCACCACCATCAGCACCACCGTGGACACCCCGACCCCGAGCGCCACCGCCACCGACGACGCCACGCCCGCCGACAGCCCCGCCGAGCGCAGCGGCCCGCGCAGCAGCTCCGCCAGCGACGGCTCCGCCAGCATGCCGATCACCAGCGACGTCACCGTGATGCCCAACTGGGCGCCGGAGAGCTGGAACGTCAGCGCCCGCGCCGCCCGCAGCGCCCCGCCGGCGCCCGGCTCGCCCGCGGCGGCGGCCCGTTCCAGCGCGCCGCGCTCCACGGTCGTCAGCGAGAACTCGGCCGCCACGAAGACGGCGCACGCCAGCGTGAGCAGCACCGCCAGCAGCAGAAGCAGCACTTCGGTCACCATGTCACCCCAATCCCGCCTGTCCCGGCGTTCGAACGACATCCGTACGGGTGCTCAGCGCGCGGGCCGCCACACACCGCGCGGGGACCGGATCACCGGCGCGCCGACCGCCCCAGTCATCGGCGGCGGGCCGGCGCGCCTTGAGGTCACCGTCGTTTTCCCGCCGGTCCGCCGGGTACCCGGCACCGGTTCGACTCGGCAGACAGCGGTGGACAGGGAGCATCCGATGGCGCCGGACATCGACCCGTACGTGACGGCGGACCCGGAGGGCGACGACGAGCACCTGCGGGTCACGCTCGCCTCCGGCCGCACGATCCGGCTGTCGTGCACCGTGCCCGTGGAGGGCGTGCTGCGGCTGCGCCAGGAGTCCCCGGCGGGCACGCCGGACCGCGCCTCGCCGATCCTGCTCGACGACCTGCCGCACCGGCCCGCCCGGCTGGCCCGCGTGGGCGGCGCCACCGAGATCACCGGCCCCGGCGTGCGGGCCGTGTGGGACTCGGACGGCTCCCGGGGCAGCGGGCAGGGGCTGCGCTTCGGCGCCTACCGCCGCTTCGCGGACCCGGAGGCCGACACCGTCCCGTTCCGCGCGGGCTTCCAGGCGCCGTCGCCCGGTCACCCCGGCGGCTGCTGGGTGGAGACGATCCATCTGGCCCCCGACGCGGCCGTCTACGGCGGCGGCGAGAGCTACCAGGGCATCAACCTGCGCGGCCGGCGCCGCAGGCTCCGCAACACCGAGGAGAGCCGGGCCGCCGGGCGGGACTCCGCCTACCTCAACGTGCCGCTGCTGTGGTCCGACGCCGGCTGGGGACTCTTCGCCCACACCGGCGCCCAGGTGGTGGCCGACCTCGGCGCCACCCACTCCGAGGCGGCCTGCGTCCGGATCGGCGGCGAGACCCTGGACCTGTTCCTCATCACCGGTGACGCCCTGACCATCCTCCACCGCTACCAGGCGCTCACCGGCCGCCCGCGCACCCTGCCCGAATGGGCCTACGGGGTGTGGATGAGCCGCTCGTCGTACTTCACCGCCGACGAGGTGGTGCGGACCCTGGACGATCTCCAGGCGGCCGGCTGCCCGGTGGACGTCATCCACGTCGACGAGTGGATGGACGAATCCGTGCTGGACGACGCGGCGTGGACCGCGGGCCCGGACCGGACCCGTTTCCCCGAGGGCTGGACCCACGCGCTCACCGAGCGCGGGGTGCGGGCCAGCCTGTGGATCAACCCCTACATCACGGCCGGCACCCCGCTCGCGGACGACCTCGCCGCCCGCGGCTACCTGGTGCTCGACCCCGACGGCGAGCCGATCGCCACCGCCGACAACCCCGACACGTACGTGGTGGACTTCACCCACCCCGGGGCCAGAGCGTGGTGGAGCGACCGGCTGTCCCGCACCCTGCGGGAGGAGGGGAACGCGGCCGTGCTGTCCGACTTCGGCGAGGAGATCCCGGACCACGCCGTCTTCGCGGACGGCAGCCGGGGCCTCGAACGCCGCAACAGCTACGGGCTGATCTACCAGGACGCGGTCCGCGCGGCGGGGCTGCGGGCCCGCGGGGGCGACTTCGTCTCCATCTCCCGCTCCGGCACCGCCGGTTCGCAGCGCGACCCGGCCCACTGGGCGGGCGATCTGCCGTCCACCTGGAGCGGCATGGTGTCCACCCTGCGCGGCGTGCTGTCCATGTCGCTCAGCGGCGTTTCCCTCGTCACCCACGACGCGGGCGGCTACTGGACGCCCGAGTCGTACCAACTGGCCACCAAGCTCCGCTCCGCGATGACGCCCGACGCCGTGGAGGCGGACGTGGAGCCGGAGTTGTACGGCCGGTGGGCGCAGTGGGCGGCGTTCACGCCGATCACCCGCTTCCACGGCGTGGGCCGCCGCGAGCCGACGGCCTACCCCGAACCGGCGCGCGGCGCCGCCATCGCGGCCTGCCGCCTGCGGTCGCGGATGCGCGGATATGTCGCGGAAGCCGCGGCCGGGGGCCTGCCGCTGATGCGCCCGATGCCGCTGGCCTTCCCCGGCGACCGCGCCGCGCGGGACGCGGACCTGCAGTACATGTTCGGGGACGACGTCCTGGTCGCCCCGATCCTCGAACCGGACGGCCACCGCCGGCTCTACGTCCCCGCGGGCGACTGGACCCCGCTGCTCGGCTGCCCCCCGCTGACGGGCCCCGGCTGGCACGAAGTGCGGTGCGCCCCCGACGAGTTCCCGGCCCTCGTCCGCGCGGAGCGCGGGGTGGAGGCCGTGCTGCGCGGCTGACCCGCGCTGCTGACGGCCGTGCTCCCGCCGGGCCGACCGCCCCCACGGCGGCCGATCGCCCGCACTAGGCTGCCCGTTCGTGGACGCGACGATCGACGTGCTGCGCGGGGAAGAACTGCTGGGCCGGGTGGACGGCGTGCGCGACGTCTACCGCGCGACGTTCGGCGCGGCACCGTGGTACGAACCGCCGGAGCGGGCGGACGAGTTCGCGGAGCGACTGCGCCACGACACGGCGCGCCCCGGGTTTCTGGCGGCGGTCGCGTCCGGTGCCGACCGGGTGCCGCTCGGGTTCGCCACCGCCTGGACCACCCCGGAACCGTTCCCCCGGGCGCGCTGCTACCCGTGGGCCGCCGCCGGACTCGGCCCCGCGCGCACGGCCGCCTGGCTGTGCGGCGCCCGCGAGGTCGACGAACTGGCCGTCCACCCGGCCGCACAGGGCCTCGGAATCGGCTCGGCCCTGCTGACGGCGGTGACCGCCGACGCCCCCGGCGGCCGGGCGTGGCTGCTGACCTCCGCGCACTCCCCGGCGACGACGCGCTTCTACCGCCGGGAGGGCTGGACCCGGGTCACGGACCCGTCGCCCGGCGACGCGTCGGCCATCGTGGTCTTCCTCGGCCCCCGCCACCCGGCCCGCGCGGAAGGCCCCGCGCCCGGGACCGTCCGGGACTGATCCGGCACCCGGGGGCGCGGCGGGGCTACCGCAGGCGTTCCGTCAGCTCCTGCCATGTCGCCGGGAACCAGACGTGGTTGCCCCGGTCCGCCTCCCGGACCCAGTCACGCAGGGCGGAACTGGCCGCCGTGTGGCGGGAGATGTCCCCGACGACCGCCAGGCGGAGGCGGTAGCCGGTGAACTTCTGCGCGATCTCCCCGGCCACGCCGGTGCGCAGGGAGAAGAAGGTGTCCGCGACCCGTTCCGCCGGGACGGCGACCACCTCGGCGGCGCGGCCCAGGGCGTCCCCGATCAGGTCCATCGCGTCCTGGTACCCGGCCAGCCGCGGGCCGTCCGGGGAGAGGGCCAGGACCCGGGTGCCGCACAGCAGCACCACCGGGCTGATCACCCGGTCGCAGCGGCCCCTGGACTCCGCCACCAGCGCCGCGTTGGGGGCGTCGTTCGTGTCGATCCACGCCCGCGCCGCCTCCGGGGACCGGCCGTGCTCCGTGTGGCGGCCCATCAGCCGCGCGTCGCGGATCTCCGCCGGCGCGTCCAGGTACCAGACCTCGTCCATCAGCGCCCTGGCCTCCCGCCAGCCGGGCAGGTCGGCGGCCAGGTAGTTGCCCTCGGTGACGATCAGCCGGGCCCGCGGCGGCACCCGGTGGCGGGCGGCGACGGGCTCGTCCAGGGCGCGGTCGAAGTCGGGCACGTACACCTCCCGCGCCCCGTCGTCGGCCACCAGCCGCCGCAGCAGGGCCACGTACCCCCACACGTCGAAACTCGGCTCCGAGCCCTTCCGCGCGCGCAGGCCGAGCCGGTCCAACTGGGCGTTGGAGAGGTGGAATCCGTCCAGCGGGACATACGCCGCCACACCGTCCGGGGCGCCGGCGATCGCCCGGGCCAGCGAGGACTTCCCGGCGCCCGGCGGACCGGTGAGACCGAGCACGGCGCGCCGCCCGTCCCGCGGCAGCGCCAGGGCGTCGGCGGCCAGGGCGGAGAGGTCCGGGTCGAGATCCATGGCCGCACCCTACGGCCCGGACGGCAGCACGACCTCTCCCGGGTCCTTGTCCGGCCGCAGGCCGCGCCACGACGGCTGCCGCAGGCGGCCGTCCCTCGTCCAGGCCCGGAACGCGATCTCCCCGACCAGGCGCGGCTCCACCCAGCGCGCGGTGCGGGCGTGCTCGCGCGGGACGGGTTCGTCGAACGGGCTGGCGCGCCGCGCCAGGGGCGTCAGCCGGCCGAGGAGGTCGGTCAGCGCGGCTTCGGTGAAGCCGCTGCCGACATGACCGATGAAGCGCAGCCGCCCCGCCTCGTCGTGGGCGCCGAGCAGCAGCGAGCCCACCGTGCCCGAGCGGCGGCCGTCGCCCGGCTGCCAGCCGCCGACCACCGCCTCCTGCGTCCGCACCAGCGGCTTCTTGATCCACATCCGGGACCGGCGGCCCGGCTGGTAGGGGGAGTCCAGCCGCTTGGCGATCAGCCCCTCCAGTCCGTTCCGCTCGGCCACGCCCAGCAGGTCGCGCGGGCCCAGGCCCTCGGCGCCCGTGTAGTGCCGCGGCACGGCCAGGCCCGCCGCCGCGTCCCGGGACCCGGCCAGCGCGGTGAGCGCCGCGCGCCGCCGCTCGTACGGCTCCGCGATCAGCCACTCCCCGTCCAGGAGGAGCAGGTCGAACGCGAAGAAGACGGCCGGCGCCGCGGCCAGCAGCGCGGCGCCGGGGCGGCGGCGCTGGTGGCGGCGCTGGAGAAGGCCGAAGTCGGGCCGCCCGCGCTCGTCCAGGGCGACGATCTCGCCGTCCAGGACGGCCGCCCGGCCGCCCAGCGCCGCGCGGGCGGCGTCCCCCAGTTCCGGGTAGGAGGCGGTGACGTCGATGCCGTTGCGGCTCGTAAGACGGGCCCGGCCGCCGGGGGCGGCGCGCAGGCAGCAGCGGTAGCCGTCCCACTTGAACTCGTACGCCCAGGGCCCGGCGGGCAGTTCGCCCTCCACGGCGAGTATCGGCGGGACCGCGTCCGGGATCTCGTCCTCCATGGCCCCAGTAGACGCCGCTCCCGCCGCCGGGCCGGGCAGCCTCACCGGAACGGCCGAGGGCGGCGCGTCACCGCCGGTCATCGCCGCGCATCTGGCGCTCTGCAATTTTCAGGTTATCTGTTGCGACCTGAACTTGGCAGTGACATAGTGCAGTTGACACCCTGTCCAGCACGCTGGGGCACCGCCGCGGCATCCGGCAGACGAAAGGCGGCATGCCATGGCCTTCCCCGTCACCGCGCCCGGGCACGTACGCCCTCCGCGGGCCGGGACGGAACGGTCCGTGGGCGCCTTCCGGCTGCCCGCCCGGCCGCGTTCGGTGGGAGAGGCCCGCATCCGGGTGCGCGAGACCCTGACCCGCTGGGGCGTGCCCGCCGAGACCGTCGACGACGCGGAGCTGATCGTCTCCGAGCTGGTCACCAACGCCGTCGTGCACACCGGCACCGAGGCGGTTGTCTGCGCGCTGCGGCACGGCGGCGGGCGGCTCCGCATCGAGGTGACGGGCCGCCGGACGGGTCTCGCCGTCCCCCGGCCGCGCGCCGCCCGCGCCGACGACGAGAACGGCCGCGGCCTGGCGCTGATCGAGGCCCTGTGCACCGCCTGGGGCGTCACGGACGCCACCGACGGCCGGGGCCGGACGGTATGGGCGGCACTGGCGACGGGCCCGAGGTCCTGAACGGAAGCGGCGCCCCGATGGACCCCGTTCACCCCTACCACTCCGCCGGAGCCGCGGGACCCGTCGGCCGCGGTGAGCGCGGTGACCGCTCCTTCGAGGCCGTCGGCCACCGGCGCAGGCGGCCCCTCTATCTGCCGGTGACCGGCCCGGACGGCACCGAGTGCGACGCCGTCGGGGTCTCCGAGGAGCACGGGCGGCGGCTGATGACCTCCCTGCCGCGCGCGGGCGCGGTGTTCGCCGTCGGGCGCCGCTGGTGGTGGGTGGTGCCCTCCGAGTCACAGGTCGGCCTGGAGTGGCCCGCCACCGCGCACTACTGGGCCGGGGCCGGCCGGCCGCGCGCCGCCCGCCGTGACCGCCCCGGCCACCCGGGGCGGCCGGTGGTGCCGCAGCGGTCCCCCCGGAGCCAGGGCGAGCCGCGCCTGATCCACTGGCCCAGCGACGCGGCGCCGTACACCCACCCGCTCCTGCTCTACATCGCCGTCTGCCGGCTCTCCGGGGTCCCGCCCGTGCTCTGACCGGGTGTCAGCTCACGGGACGCGGCGGCGGAGGACCCGGGCTTCCCAGGGGCCGAGGGTGGTGGGGTGGTGGGG
>NZ_JBPQTQ010000105.1:0-23272 GCF_051386415.1 Streptomyces sp. URMC 129 | reverse complement strand
GCGCGGTGCCCGCCAGCTTCTGCGCCTGCGCCGGGGCGGGCGCGGTGATCGGCGGGCTCAAGGGCGGCGTCGGCACGGCCAGCCTGGTGCTGCCCGGGGGTGTCACGGTCGCGGCGCTGGCCGCGGTGAACGCCAGCGGTTCGCCCCTCGACCCGGTCACCGGCGCGCTGCTGGCCGAGCCGGGCCGGGGGCCCGACCCGGCGCGCCACGCGGAGGCCACGGAGCGGCTGGCCGCCGCGCTGCGGGAGACGGCGCGGCGGTTCGGGGCGGGGGAGCGGGTCCCGCTGAACACCACGATCGCCGTGGTGGCCACGGACGCCGCGCTCTCCCCGGCGCAGGCGCAGAAGCTGGCGGGCACCGCGCACGACGGGCTGGCCCGCGCGGTGCGGCCGGTGCACCTGATGACCGACGGCGACACGGTGTTCGCCCTGGCCACCGGCGAGCGGCCGGGCCCGGCCGGGCCGACGCCGCTCGACGCGGCCCTGGCGTTCAACGAGGTGCTGGCGGCCGGTGCCGACGTGCTGATGCGGGCCGTGGTCAAGGCCGTGCTGGCGGCGGAGAGCGTGGACACGCCGGGCGGGCTGTTCCCGTCGTACTCCGACCTGTACCGGCCGGGGAGCACCGCCGCCGACCGGTGATCCGGTCGGCGGCGGGAGGTGGAGGCCGGTGCCCCCGGGGGCAATGGGGGAGTTAACCCGGGGGCACCGGCGGCTTTCTCAGGCGGCGGCCGTCGCCGGGGCGCGCCGGGCGGCCTGCCGCCCCGGCTCGCCGGACGCGCCGGGCGCGGCGGGCGCGGCCTTCCGGCTGCCCTTGAGGACCACGACCAGGCCGGCCGTGACGACCGTTCCGGCCGCGATCGCCAGGAGGTACGGCAGCGCGCCGCCGATGAGCGGCACCACGAACACACCGCCGTGCGGGGCGCGCAGCGTGCTGCCGAACGCCATGGTCAGCGCGCCGGTCACGGCGCCGCCCGCCATGGCCGAGGGGATGACGCGCAGCGGGTCCCCGGCGGCGAACGGGATGGCGCCCTCGGTGATGAACGAGGCGCCCAGCACCCAGGCGGCCTTGCCGTTCTCCTTCTCGGCCGGAGTGAACAGCCTGCCGCGCAGGGTCGTGGCCAGCGCCATGCCCAGCGGCGGCACCATGCCCGCGGCCATCACCGTGGCCATGATCTCCAGACTCGTCCCGCTGGGGTCGGCCACGGCGATGCCTCCGGTGGCGAAGGCGTAGGCGACCTTGTTCACCGGGCCGCCCAGGTCGAAGCACATCATCAGGCCGAGCAGCACGCCGAGGATGACGGCGTTGGAGCCGCTCAGCTCGCTGAGCCAGTCCGTCAGCCCGGACTGCGCCTCCGCGATCGGCTTGCCGACCACGATGTACATCAGGAGACCCACGACGGCGGCCGACAGCAGCGGGATCACGACCACCGGCATGATGCCGCGCAGCACCGGCGGTATGTGGACCCGCTGGATCGCCATCACCACCGTGCCCGCCAGCAGACCGGCGACCAGGCCGCCGAGGAAGCCGGCCTCGATGGTCACGGCGATGGCGCCGCCGACGAAGCCGGGCACGAGTCCGGGCCGGTCGGCCATGCCGTAGGCGATGTAGCCCGCCAGCACCGGAATCAGGAAGCCGAAGGAGGTGCCGCCGATCTGGAACATCAGCGCCGCCCAGCTCTCGCCCTCCGTCCACACGAAGTGCTCGGCGACGGGCGCGGCCTCGTTGATCTCGTACCCGCCGATCGCGAAGGCGAGGGCGATCAGCAGACCGCCGGCCGCGACGAACGGGACCATGTAGCTGACACCCGTCATCAGCCACGTGCGCAGCCGGGTGCCGAAGTGGTCACCGGGCGCCCCGGCCCGGTCCATGGGCGCCGCCGCGGGTGCCGCCGACGCCACTTCGCCGCGCTCCGCCCTGCCGCGCGCCTCCGCGATCAGCTCGGCGGGCCGGTTGATGGCGGCCTTCACCCCGACGTCCACGGTCGGCTTCCCGCCGAACCGGGCCTTCTCCCGCACCTCCACGTCGTGCGCGAGGATCACGGCGTCGGCCGCGGCGATGAGCTCCGGGCTCAGCCGCTCGAACCCGGCCGACCCCTGGGTCTCGACCGTGATCTCCACGCCCTCCTCCCGCGCCGCCCGCTCCAGCGACTCGGCCGCCATGTAGGTGTGGGCGATGCCGGTGGGACAGGAGGTGACGGCGACGATCCGGAACGGCACCGGGGTCGCGTCCCCGGCGGCGGCGTTCTCCGCCCGCTCGTCCGGCTCACCCAGGTCTCCCGGGTCTCCCTGGTCGCCCCGGATCAGGGCGGCCGTGCGGGCCGGGTCGGTGGCGGTGCGCAGCGCCTGGGCGAACTCGGGGTCCATCAGGCTGCGCGCCAGCCCCGACAGGATCGTCAGGTGGTCCTCGTCCGCGCCCGCCGGGGCGGCGATGAGGAAGACCAGGTCGGCCGCGCCGTCCGTGGCGCCGAAGTCGATGCCCGCCGCGCTGCGCCCGAACGCGAGCGTCGGCTCGGTGACATGCGCGCTTCGGCAGTGCGGGATGCCGATCCCGCCCTCCAGACCGGTCGGCATCTGGGCCTCGCGGGCCGCGACATCGGCCAGGAACCCGTCGAGGTCGGTGACGCGGCCGGCGGCGGCCATCCGTTCGGCCAGCGAGCGGGCCGCCGCTTCCTTCGTGGTGGCGGACAGGGCGAGATCGACCAGGTCCGCGGTGATCAGCTTGCTCATCGCACGGCTCCCTCGGGGCTACGGGGATGGGGACGGGTTCGGGGAAGGGAGAGGGGACGTCCGAACGGCACGTCGGCGGTCACGGTGACCTCCTCCGGCCGCAGGTCTGCGGGGGCGGGCATGACGCTGCCCGGCAGGCGCACGGCGGCGGCGCCGTGGGCGAGGGCGGCGGCCAGGGCGTCCGGCCCCACGCCGCCCGCGGTGACGAAGCCCGCGAGGGACGCGTCACCGGCGCCGACGTCGCTGCGCACGGTGGCGACCGGCGCGCTGCCGAACCAGGTGCCGGTGCCGTCCACCAGCACCTGTCCGGCCGGGCCGAGGCTCGCCAGCACCGCCCCGGCCCCGGCGGCGCGCAGTTCCTCGGCCGCCTCGACCGCGTCGCCGACCGTGACCAGGCGGCGGCCCACGGCGTCGGCGAGCTCGTCGGCGTTGGGCTTGATCACGTCGGGCCGCTCGGCCAGCGCCCGCAGCAGCGCCGGGCCGGAGGTGTCCAGGGCGATCCGGGCACCCGCCCGGTGGGTGCGGGCGACCAGCTCCGCGTACCAGCCGTCGTCCAGGCCGCGCGGCAGGCTGCCGCAGCACACCGTCCAGGCGGCGCCCGCGGCGGCGTGCCGTCCGGCCGCGGCCAGCAGCGCCTCGGACTCGGCCGCGGTCAGCTCGGGGCCGGCGGCGTTGAGCTTGGTGAGAGTGCCGTCGGGCTCGACGGCCGAGACGTTGACCCGCGTGCGGCCCGCGACCGCCACGGCGGCGACGTCGATGCCCTGCCCGGTCAGGAGCCGCGACAGCAGCGTGCCCTCGGGCCCGCCCAGCGGCAGCACGGCCGTGGTGCGGTGACCGGCGGCGGCGACCGCGCGGGAGACGTTCACCCCCTTGCCGCCGGGGTCGACGCGGTCGGCGCCCGCCCGCAGCACGGCGCCCCGGGTCAGCGCGGGGATCTCGTAGGTGCGGTCGAGGCTGGGGTTGGGGGTCACGGTGAGGATCACGCGCGTCGCACCTCCGTTCCGGCCGCCTCCACCGCGCGGGCGTCGGCGGCGCTGAGTCCGTCGTCGGTGATCAGCAGGTCCACCTGCACCAGCGACCCGAAGCGGGCGAAGTGCTCCTGCTCGAACTTGCTGGAGTCGGCCAGCAGCACCACCCGGCGGGCGGCGGAGATCAGCGTCCGCTTCACCGCCGCCTCGGCCAGGTCGGGGGTGGTGAGGCCGGAGCGCGGCCCGAATCCGTTGGTGGCGAGGAAGACGACGTCGGCGGTGACCTCGCCGTAGGTGCGCAGCGCCCAGGAGTCCACGGCGGCCCGCGTGCGGTGCCGGACCCGGCCGCCGACGACGTGCAGCTCGATGCCGGGGTGGTCGGCCAGGCGCGCGGCCAGCGGGAGCGCGTGGGTGAGGACGGTCAGCTTGGCGTCCAGCGGCAGGGCGGCGGCGAGGGCGGCGGTCGTGGTGCCCGCGTCGAGGATGACGCTGCCCTCCTCGGGAAGCTCCGCGAGCGCGGCCCGCGCGATCCGCTCCTTCTGCGGGACGGCCGTGGCCTCGCGCTCGCTGAGGTCGGGCTCGAAGTCGAGACGGCCCACGGGGATCGCGCCGCCGTGCACCCGGCGCAGGACCCCGGCGCGGGCCAGGGCCCTCAGGTCGCGGCGGACGGTCTCCGCGGTGACCTCGAACTCGTCGGCGAGGGCGAGGACCTCGACGCGTCCCCGCTCCCGGGCGAGGCGGAGGATCGCCTGCTGCCGCTCAGGTGCATACATCTGTGTTTCTGCCCGTTCATGCCCGAATCTGTGTGTGGATCGGGATGCTACGCCCGTGTGGCGGGGAAGTAAACACATTCGGAAACACTTCGGCCCCCGCGGCGGGAAGCCGCGGGGGCCGAGGATCAGGTGGGCCCGAGTGGGGTGGGCCCGGATGGGGTGGTGCGGTCCGGGTCAGTGCGCGAAGGCGGGAACCGCCGTGCCCTTCTCCAGGTCACCGTCCTCGCCGTCGGCGAGGGCCTGGCCGACGTGGCTGCCCTTGCTGGTGATGAGGAAGAAGGCGATGGCCGCCGAGATCAGCAGGGCCGCGAAGCCCCACCAGATGGCGACGGTGTAGCCGTGCACCATCGACTCGAACTGCAGCTCGACTCCGGTCAGCGACCCGACGTGCGACTCGTAGTACGAGGTGGTGGCGCCGGCCGCGATGGTGTTCAGCAGCGCCGTGCCGATGGCGCCGCCCACCTGCTGCGACACGTTCACCATGGCGGAGGCGACACCCGCGTCGGTCGGCTTGACCCGCTCGGTGGCCACGCTCATCGCCGGCATGAACGCGGTGCCCATGCCCAGACCGAGCAGCACCTGGGCCGGCAGGATCAGCGCGGCGTAGGAGGAGTCCACGCTGAGCTGGGTCAGCATCAGCATGCCGACCGCGCCGACCAGGAAGCCCGGCACCATCAGCGTCCGGGGCGCGACCCGGGTGACCAGGCGGGTGCCGATCTGGGTCGAGCCGACGATCATGCCCGCCACCATCGGCAGGAAGGCCAGACCGGTCTTGACCGGCGAGTACCCGCGCACGATCTGGAAGTAGTAGGTCAGGAAGAGGAAGAGACCGAACATCGCGATGATCGCCACGCCCAGCGACGCGTACGATCCGCCGCGGTTCCGGTCGGTCACGACGCGCAGCGGCAGCAGCGGCGACTTCACGCGGGACTCGACGAACGCGAACGCGGTCAGCAGCACGACGGCCAGGACGAACATCGTCACGGTGACCGACTCGGTCCAGTCCTCCTGCTCGGCACGGCTGAAGCCGTAGACCAGGGCGACCAGGCCCAGCGACGCCAGCAGCACGCCGGGCACGTCGAGGGTCGAGCGGTTCCGCGCCTCCTCGGGCTCCCGGATCACCAGGATGGCGCCGATGGCCGCCACCGCGGCGAACGGGATGTTGACGAAGAAGGTCCAGCGCCAGTCGAGATAGTCGGTCAGGGCGCCGCCCATCAGCAGACCGACGGCGGCACCGGCACCGGCGATGGCGCCGTACACGCCGAACGCCTTGGCCCGCTCCTTGACGTCGGTGAACAGAACGGTCAGCAGCGACAGCGCGGCCGGCGCGAGCAGCGCGCCGAAGACACCCTGCAGGCCGCGGGAGGCGAACATCATCGCCTCGTTCTGCGCGGCGCCGCCGAGCGCGGAGGCGAGCGCGAAGCCGATCAGGCCGATGACGAAGGCCCGCTGGCGTCCCCACAGGTCGGCGACACGACCGCCGAAGAGGAGCAGACCACCGAAGGCCAGGGCGTAGGCCGTGATGACCCACTGCCGGTTGCCGTCGGATATGCCGAGATCGGCCTGGGCCGACGGCAGCGCGATGTTCACGATGGTGGCGTCGAGCACCACCATGAGCTGGGCGATGGCGATGAAGACAAGCGCGGTCCAGCGCTTGGGGTCCGCTTCCGCGGTGCTGTGAGCCTGGCTCACGGCGGTTTCCGGTGGCATGGGTGTGACTACCTCACGTTGCATGTCGGGCAGGGAAGTAAGCGATTGGGGTTCGCTCTGCGTAAGACTCAAGGGGGAGACTCAGGGGTTGAGACTCCGGAGAACGGGAAAACTCAGCGCCGCCCTCGTCCGGGTGGCTGCGGCAGTCGGCAAAGCTCGTCTTTGAGATCGTCCAAACTGGTCGCCTGACCGGGTAGTTCGCTGCGCGCCGGGGTTCGCAGACCGTCCAGGAAAATCTGCAGGTGGCGCCGGGCGAGAAGTGCGTCACCCCGGCAACGCACGCCCGGCATCGGGAGGGTGAGCCTGGCGATGGCGACCAGCAGATCCCCGGCGCCGACATCCCGGCGGAGCTGGCCCGACGCGTGCGCCCGGTCGACCAGCTTCTGCGTCACCCTCTGCATGCGCCCACGGCTGGCTACGAGCTGCGGATCTTCCGGATCGATGTCGGAACCCAGCATGGGACAGAGCGCACCCACCCGCTCATCGGCGCTGTCGAGGACCATCCTGCGCAGCGCTTCGAAGGGATCATGCTCCGTCTCCAGTGCCTGTCGGGCCCGCTCGATGATCCGCTGGTTCACGTAGAGCAGCACGTGGAACAGCAGGGACTTGCGATCGGGAAAGTGCCGGTACAGCGTGGCATTCCCGACCCCGGCCCGTCGAGCGATTTCATCCAGGGGCGCGTCCGCCCCCTGCTCGACGAGCACGTCGCGGGCGGCGGCGAGAATCCGCTCCCGGTTGCGCACGGCGTCGGCGCGCAGCCGGGGACGGACCGTCGTGGTGGTGGTCACGATGCCGCTCCCCCCTGCGGGGCGCCTGACGACGCCCTGGTGAATCAACCGGGGACTCGCTCCCCGCTTGCGTGGACAGTCATCAAAACGGAGAGACCGTCCCCACTTATTTCCCGGGAATGTGTGTCCTGTGTCACAGAGTTGGGCGAGGTGTGTCCGTCCCCTGTCCCCCTGTCCCCTTGTGCCCCTGTCCGCCGTCGGCCGCGCGTGCCGTCCGCAGTCCGGCCGGGCACGTAGACCCGCGGACACGTGGGCATGCGGGCATGCGGGCAGCGGCGAGCCCCGGGGCCCGGGGGCGGGCGCCGGGGCTCGGCTTCCTCGGATCTGCCGGTCCGTCAGGCGGCGGCGTCGAAGCCGGAGTCGTTCGCCATCCGCTTCAGCTCCAGCAGCGCGTGCTTCTCGATCTGCCGGATGCGCTCCCGGGTCAGCCCGTGCTGCTTGCCGACCTCGGTGAGCGTGCGCTCGCGGCCGTCCTCGATGCCGTACCGCGCGCGGATGATCGCGGCGGTGCGCTGGTCGAGGCGGCCGATCAGGGACTCCAGACCCTCGCGGCGCATCATCACCAGCACCGACTGCTCGGGCGACGCCGCCGAGGTGTCCTCCAGCAGGTCCCCGAACTGGGTCTCGCCCTCGTCGTCGACCGACATGTTCAGACTGACCGGGTCGCGCGCCCAGTCCAGCACGTCCTGGATCCGGTCCGCGCTCGAACCGAGCTCCGCCGCGATCTCGCCGGGCTCCGGGTCCCGGCCGTTCTCCCGGTTGAACTCGCGCTGCACACGCCGGATCCGGCCCAGCTCCTCCACCAGGTGGACGGGCAGCCGGATGGTGCGCGACTGGTCCGCTATGGACCGGGTGATGGCCTGGCGGATCCACCAGGTCGCGTACGTCGAGAACTTGAAGCCCTTGGTGTAGTCGAACTTCTCAACCGCCCGGACCAGACCGGCGTTGCCCTCCTGGATCAGGTCCAGCAGCGGCAGGCCGCTGCGGGGATACCTCCGGGCGACGGCGACGACCAGCCGCAGGTTGGAACGGATGAAGATGTCCTTCGCCCGCTCACCGGCGGCGACCAGCGCCTGAAGCTCCTCGCGCGTGGCGGAAGCGGCGGCGCCCCCCGGGGCCGGCTCCTCCTCGCCCTCCAGGATGCGCTCCGCGTACAGCCCCGCCTCGATCGCGAGAGACAGCTCGACCTCCTTGGCCGCGTCCAGCAGCGGGGTCCTGGCTATCTCGTCGAGGTACATCCCGACCAGGTCGCGCTCCGTGGCATCGCTGGTCGCGCTGGACCGGACACTGCCCGTCGCTTCGACACTGTCATCGGTGTCCGGACGCCGGGCGACGGCACGGGTTGCCATGCGTGCACTCCCCTTCGAAATGATCACAACTGATCGAACTGATCAACTCGTCCCTCTCGGGACCCGGACCGGGCTGCCCCCTTGCCTCCCGGTTCCGTAACGAATCAACGACGGGAATCCGGACAGAATTCCCAAGCGACCCATCTTTTTCTCCCCGATGCAGTAAACTGCACGGCTGCGCGCGGGACGGAGGTGCCGCGCACCTGACGCGCGGTACATCGCTGCCACATCTCTCCCACATCCCTGAAGACGAACAAGACGCTCGGTTAGTTGCTTCCGGGTACCCCGGCCCCCGCGCGGCCATGCGACCGCGCCCGCCGGCCCGCCCGCGGACCCGCCCGCCGCCCCGGCCGTCGCAGGGGGTCCGCAGGGGCTCCGCCGGGGGTCCGTACCGCCCCGTCTGCCCGGGATCTCCCTGATGACGCACATGCCCCGGCGCCGGTAGGTTGCCCGCAGCGCGGAGGACGCGCTCGGGACAGGGGGCGGGACGCATGATCAGGGGCAGGCAGGGCGGCGCTCAGCTCCCGCCGGCGGTCAGGCACTGGATCACGCACCGCCGCAACACCGAACTGGCCCTCATCGTCTTCGCCGTCGCCATCGCCGCGTTCGGCCACGCCGCCGTGGGCCTGGCCCTGTACGACGAGGTGCCGTCCGGCCTGCTCACCCACACCGCCGGCCTCGGCGGCCTCGCCCTCGCCGCCCACCTCGCCGTGCGCCGATTCGCCCGCCACGCCGACCCGTTGATCCTGCCGGTGACCGTTCTGCTCAGCGGCATCGGGCTCGTGCTGCTGGACCGGCTGGACTTCGCGTACGCCGAGCACTACCCGCCGGACGACTACCAGTCGGCTCCCGCCGCACCCGATCAGGTGATCTGGAGCATCGTCGGCGTCGGCCTCTTCGTCGCCACCGTCGTCGTGCTCCGCCACCACCGGGTGCTCCAGCGCTACACCTACCTCGGCATGGCCGTGGCGATGCTGCTGCTGATGGCCCCGGCGTTCTTCGGCGCCGACCAGTTCGGCGCCAAGCGGTGGATCACGGTCGGGCCGCTGTCCGTGCAGCCGGGCGAGTTCGTCAAGGTCATGATCGTCATCTTCTTCGCCAGCTACCTGATGACGAACCGCGACGCCCTCGCCCTCGTCGGCCGCCGCGTCCTCGGCCTCGCCCTGCCGCGCGGCCGGAACGCGGGCCCGGTGCTGCTGGTGTGGGCCGTCAGCCTCGTCGTCCTCTTCTACGAGCGCGACCTCGGTACCTCGCTCCTCTTCTTCTGCGTCTTCATCGTCATGCTCTACATCGCCACCGAGCGCACGAGCTGGGTGGTCCTCGGCGGCCTGATGGCGGCCCTCGGCACGGTCGTCGTCGCCTCCACCCAGCCGCACGTCAAGGGCCGCGTCCAGGCGTGGCTGGACCCGATGGCGATCTTCCTGCCCGAGGACCAGCGCCCGCCGGGGCTGATCTCGGACCAGTCGGCGCAGGCGCTGTTCAGCTTCGGCGCCGGCGACCTCACCGGAACGGGCCTGGGCCAGGGCCACTCCTACCTGATCGGGTTCGCCGGGCGCAGCGACTTCATCCTCGCCACGGTGGGGGAGGAGCTGGGCCTGGTCGGGGTGACGCTCGTCCTCATGCTGTACGGGCTGCTCGTCCAGCGGGGGCTGAGCGCCGCCATCGCGGCCACCGACCCGTTCGGGAAGCTGCTGGCGGCGGGGCTCTCCGCGGTGCTGGCGATCCAGGTCTTCATCGTCTCCGGCGGCGTGACCGGGCTGATCCCGCTGACCGGCAAGGCGCTGCCGTTCCTCGCGCAGGGCGGCTCGTCGACCGTCGCCAACTGGCTGCTGGTCGCGCTGCTGATCCGGGTCAGCGACGGCGCGGGGAAGGCCGTCACCGAGCCCGAGGGCAACGCCACCATCCTCGTCCCCGTCATCCGGGACGACGGGTCGGCCCCCGACCCGCTCGCGGGTACGTATCTCCCGGACGCCGGTCCGCGCCGCCGGGCCCCGGACACCCGGCCGGACCCGGACGACTCGCGGGGCGCGCCGAGGCACCGCGCGCCCTGATCGTGCCCGGAGAGGGAGGGAAGCACCCCACGATGACCCTTCTCGACGACGCCCGCGCCCTCGCCGGGGATCTCGTGGCGCTCCGCCGCCGCCTCCACGCCGTCCCCGAGCTGGGCCTGCGCCTGCCGCGCACCCAGGAGACCGTCCTCACCGCCCTCGACGGGCTGCCGCTGGAGGTCTCGACCGGTCGCGCCCTCACCTCCGTGACCGCCGTCCTGCGCGGCGCCCGCCCGGGCCCGACCGTGCTGCTGCGCGGCGACATGGACGCGTTGCCGGTCACCGAGCGCACCGGCCTGCCGTTCGCCGCCGACGCGGAACGGATGCACGCCTGCGGCCACGACCTGCACACCGCCATGCTCGTCGGCGCCGCCCGCCTGCTGTCCGCCCGCCGCGACCGGCTGGCGGGGAACGTGCTGTTCATGTTCCAGCCGGGCGAGGAGGGCTGGGACGGTGCCGGGCACATGCTCGCCGAGGGGGTGCTCGACGCCGCGGGGGAGCGCCCGGTCGCGGCGTACGCCCTCCACGTGACCTCGCACATCTGGCCGTCCGGCGTGTTCGCGGCGCGCGGCGGGCCGCTGCTGGCCGCCTCCGGCGTGCTGGAGGTGACCGTCCGGGGCGCGGGCGGCCACGGCTCGGCGCCGCACCGCGCGCGGGACCCGATCCCGGCGGCGTGCGAGATGGTGACCGCGCTCCAGACGTGGATCACGCGGACGTTCGACGTCTTCGACCCGGTCGTCCTGACCGTGGGCAGCTTCCACGCGGGCACGCAGTCGAACGTCATCCCGGACACGGCGACGTTCCACGCGACCGTCCGCGCCCTCTCCGCCGGGAACCGCGCCCGGCTGCGGGAGGGCACGGTCGCGGTGTGCGAGGGCGTCGCGGCGGCGCACGGGCTGGCGGTGGAGGCGGAGTTCACCGAGCAGTACCCGGTCACGGTCAACGACGCCGCCGAGACCGCGTTCGCCGCCGACGTGGTGCGCGAGCTGCACGGCGAGGAGCGGTACGCCCCGATGGAGAACCCGATCCTGGGCTCCGAGGACTTCTCGCGGGTGATCGACGCGGTGCCCGGCGCCATGCTCTTCCTCGGCGCCACCATGCCGGGCGCCGACCCCGGTACCGCGCCGCCGAACCACTCCCCGCTGGCCGCGTTCGACGAGGCGGTGCTGCCCGACGGCGCCGCGCTCTACGCGGAGCTGGCCGTGCGCCGACTGGCCGCATAGCCGGAGCGCGCCGCCGCCCGTCGCCTTACGGTGATCCCATGGCCCGGACATATCCGGGTGAAACGGACCTGTGAGGAGGGTGAGGACGGCCATGGCGGTGCAGGCGGTCATAGCCCAGGAGCCGGACGACCCCGGCGGGCGGCGCGGTGCGGCGGGCTCCGCCGGACTCCCGGCGGGCACCCCGCTGGCGGAGCGCGCGGCGGAGGCGCACGTCGCGCGGGCCGGGTTCGCCACCGGGGGCGCGCCCGCGCTGACCGGGGTCGAGCTGGAGTGGCTGGTGCGCCGGGCCGGTGACGCCCGGCGGCCCGTTCCGGCCGGGGCCGCGTCCGCGGCGCTCGCCGCGCTGGGCCCGCTGCCGGGCGGCGGACGCCTCACCCGGGAACCGGGCGGCCAGATCGAGCTGAGCACCCGGCCCGCGCCGTCCCTCGCGCGGTGCGTGGCCGCCGCGAGCACCGACCTCGCCGCGATCAGGACGGCCCTGGCCGCCTCCGGCCTGGTTCTCGCCGGGGTCGGCCTCGACCCGTACCGCGCCCCGCCACCCGTGGCCGGCGGGCCGCGCTACCGGGCGATGGAGACGTACTTCGCCCGGGTCTCCTCCGGCGGCCGGGCCGTGATGTGCGCGACCGCCTCCGTCCAGGTCTGCCTCGACGCGGGCGACGACTCCGGCGGCCCGCACGGCTACCGGCACCGCTGGCTCCTGGCCCACCGGCTCGGCCCGGTGCTGACCGCGGCCTTCGCCAACTCCCCGCTGTGGCGCGGCCGTCCCACCGGCTGGGCCTCCACCCGGCAGGCCCTGTGGGCACGTTCCGACCCCGGCCGCACCCGGCCGCCCGAGGGGTCCGACCCGCGCGAGTCCTGGGCCCGGTACGCCCTCGACGCGCCGCTGCTGTGCGTGCGCCGCCCCGCGCCCGCCGCGTGGACCGCGCCGCCCGGCTGGACGTTCCGCACCTGGCTGCGCGACGCGGCCGGGCGCGCACCCCGCGAACGCCCGCCCGGCACCGACGACCTCGACTACCACCTCAGCACCCTGTTCCCGCCCGTACGGCCGCGCGGCTGGCTGGAGTTGCGGATGATCGACGCCCAGCCGGGCGACGACGGCTGGGCCGTTCCGCTCGCCGTCGTCTCCGCCCTCATGGACCAACCGGCCGCGGCCGACGCCGCGTTCGCCGCCACCGAGCCGCTGACCGCGCGCGGCGGCGCGTTCCCCCGCCCCGATCTGTGGTTGCGCGCCGCCCGCGCCGGCCCCGCCGACCCGCTGCTGGGCCCGGCCGTCCGCGCCTGCCTCGCCGCCGCGGAGTCCGCCCTCGCCCGCGACCCGGCCTGCGCCGGACTGCGGCGCGCCGTGGGCGACTTCGCGGACCGGTACGCGGCGCGCGGCCGTTGCCCCGCCGACGACCTGCTCGACCGCTACCGCTGCCGGCAAGGAGTGAGCCAAGGAGTGAGCCAAGGAGTGTGGCGATGACCGAGGACACCCTCATCCCCGACGTGACCAAGGCACCCAGCCCCCGCGAGCGGGCCCGCATCGCCCTGTCCACCGCCCGCCGCCGCACGCTGGCGCTCGCCGACTGCCTGAGCGACGCCGAACTGATCGCGCAGCACTCGCCGTTGATGTCGCCCCTGGTCTGGGACCTGGCGCACATCGCCAACCAGGAGGACATCTGGCTGGTCCGCCGCGCGGGCAGCAGACCGGCCGTGCGGTCCGACCTCGACCCGCTCTACGACGCGTTCCGCCACCCGCGCGCCGACCGCCCCGCGCTGCCGCTGCTCGACCCGGCCGGCACCCGGCGCTATCTCGCGGACGTCCGCGACCAGGCACTCGACGTGCTGGCCGCCATCCCGCCGGGCGACGGCTTCCTGTTCGGGATGGTGGCGCAGCACGAGCAGCAGCACGGCGAGACGATGCTGGCCACGCACCAGTTGCGGGCCGGTCCGCCGGTGCTGGACGCGCCGGCGCCGCCGCCCGCGCCCGCGGACGCCCGTGGTCTGCCGCGTGAAGTGCTGGTCCCGGGCGGCCCGTTCACCATGGGCACGGACAGCGACCCGTGGGCGCTGGACAACGAACGGCCCGCGCACACCGTGGACGTCCCGGCGTTCTGGATGGACACCGTGCCGGTGACCAACGCCGCCTACCAGGAGTTCATCGCGGACGGCGGCTACGACGACCCGCGCTGGTGGCACCCGGACGGCTGGCTGCACCGCAAGCGAGCCGAACTGGTCGCGCCCCGCTTCTGGCTCCGGGACGGGGGTACGGGGTGGCTGCGGCGGCGGTTCGGGCACGTGGAGGAGGTCCCGCCGGACGAGCCGGTGCTGCACGTGTGCTGGTACGAGGCCGACGCGTACGCCCGCTGGGCCGGGCGGCGGCTGCCGACCGAGGCCGAGTGGGAGAAGGCCGCCCGCCACGACCCCGCCACCGGCCGCTCGCTGCGCCACCCCTGGGGCGACGACCCACCCGGCCCCGAGCACGCCAACCTCGGCCGGCACCACCTCCGGCCCGCGCCCGCCGGCAGCTTCCCGGCCGGCGCCTCACCACTGGGCATCCGCCAACTCCTGGGCGACGTCTGGGAATGGACATCCGGCGACTTCACCGGATACCCCGGCTTCACGGCCCACCCCTACCGCGAGTACAGCGAGGTCTTCTTCGGCCCCTCCTACAAGGTGCTGCGCGGCGGCTCGTTCGCCACCGACCCGGTCGCCTGCCGGGGCACGTTCCGCAACTGGGACCACCCCATCCGGCGCCAGATCTTCGCCGGCTTCCGCACCTGCCGCACAGCGGCGGAGGACGCGCGCTGATGTGCCGCCACCTGGCGTACCTCGGCCCGCCGCGCCCGCTGGCGGAGCTGATCAGCGGCACGCCGCACAGCCTCTACGAGCAGTCGTGGACCCCGACCGTCAACGCCGACGGCTTCGGCATCGGCTGGTATCCGGTGAACGACGGGGCCGGGCCGGTGCGTTACCGCCGGTCCGTGCCGATCTGGAGTGACGCCAACCTGCCCGGCCTCGCCGCCGCGATCCACAGCGGCGCCGTCCTGGCGGCGGTCCGTTCCGCGACGCCCGGCAACAGCTACGAGGAGTCCGCCGTCGCGCCGTACATCCTCGGCCACTGGCTGTTCAGCCACAACGGGCGGGTGGACGACTGGGAGTTGCTGCCGGAGGACATGGGCGAGCCGCTGTCCCCGGCCGAACTCCTCGACGCGGAAGCCCGTTGCGACTCCGCCCTGCTGTGGATCATGACGATCAGACGCCTGGCCGACGGCACCCCGGCGGGTGACGCGCTGGCCGACGTGGCCCGCCAGACGGCGGGCGCCCGCCCCGACGCCCGCCTCAACCTCCTCCTCACCGACGGCCACGCCATCGCCGCCACCCGCCACGGCGGCACGCTCTGGTACCGCGCCGCCCCCGGCGAGATCACCGTCGCCTCCGCCCCCACCTCGGACGAGGAGGGCTGGCGGGAAGTCCCCGACCACTCCCTGCTGCTGGCCACCGAACGCACGACGGAGATCGAACCTCTCTGAAAGGAACCGCGACGATGCCGAACCGGATCTCGATCGACAACCGCCTCCCCGCCGACCACTTCACCCGCACCCTGCGCGCCGACGTCGCCGAGGGCCTGACCGCCCAGCCCAAGACGCTGCCGCCCAAGTGGTTCTACGACGCGCACGGCAGCGTGCTGTTCGACCGCATCACCCGCCTGCCCGAGTACTACCCGACGCGCGCCGAGAAGATGGTGCTGCGCGCCCACGCCGACGACATCGCCCGGCTCACCGGCGCCCGCACCCTGGTCGAACTCGGCTCCGGCTCCAGCGAGAAGACCCGCCTGCTGATCGACGCCCTGAGCGCCGGCGGCACCCTGAAGCTGTACGCGCCGCTCGACGTCAGCGAATCCGCCCTGGAGGAGGCCGCCGAGTCGCTGTGCCGCGACTACCCCGACCTGCGCGTCGAGGCGACCGTCGCCGACTTCGAGACCGACCTCCCGCTCCCCGACGCGGCCCCGCGCCTGGTGGCGTTCCTCGGCTCGACCATCGGCAACTTCGACACCGACCAGCGCGTCGCGTTCCTCACCCGCATGCGCACCATACTGACCCGCGAGGGCGACGCCCTCCTCCTCGGCGTCGACCTGGTCAAGGACCCCAAGACCCTGATCCGCGCCTACGACGACGACCAGGGCGTGACGGCGGCGTTCAACAAGAACCTGCTCCGCGTCCTGAACCGCGAACTCGGCGCCGACTTCGACCCCGGCGCCTTCGACCACCGCGCGGTGTGGAACGCGGAAGCGGAACGCATGGAAATGCGCCTGCGCGCCCGCGTCACCCACACGGTCAAGATCCCCGCCCTCGACCTGACCGTGGAGTTCACCCGCGGTGAGGACCTGCGCACGGAGATCTCCGTGAAGTTCCGCGAGGAGTCCCTGACGGAAGACCTGACGGCCTCCGGCTTCACCCAGTCCCACTGGTGGACCGACCCCCAATCCCGCTTCGCCCTCACCCTGGCCACCCCGGCCTGAACCCCGGCCTCCCCGTGGAGACCACCCGCTACACTGAGCCCGACACGCCCCGCCTCAGTAGCTCAGGGGATAGAGCACCGCTCTCCTAAAGCGGGTGTCGCAGGTTCGAATCCTGCCTGGGGCACTCTCCGAACGCCCCGGACCGCACGAGGTCCGGGGCGTCGCGTGTGTCTCCCGTCCAGTGCCGTGATCGCCGACGAACTGGCCCTGTGCGCTGCGGGATTCGTGAGACCGGCCTCGATAACGGATCGGCAACCCACCGTATGGGTGCGGTCACTCCCTCGGTAGCCTTGGCCTCCGCCGCACACAGGTGGTGCGCGGTTTCGTTACGTGTGGGGAGATCTCGTTGAGGAAGCTTGTCCGTGCCGCCGTCGCGGCTGTCGCCGCGGCGTGTGCCGTCGTGCTCATACCGGCCCAGTCCGAGGCCGCCGAGTACAGCTCGGCGCTGAAACTCCGGGGGGTCCAGTACGACGCGCCCGGCCGGGACTCCAACAGTTGCTCCTCCGGCAACACCGACGAGGAGTACGTGACGATCAAGAACTACTCGTCCTCGGTGACCGTCAACCTCAGGAACTACGTCGTCAGGGACGCCGCCGGCAACCGCTTCGTCTTCCCCGCCGACCACTACCTCCAGCCCGGCGACTACGTGCGGCTGCGCGGCGGCAACGGCACGGACTCCGACAAGTACAACGTGGTCTACCGCGACAACTGCAACTTCATGTGGAACAACGACCGCGACACGATCTACCTGTACAAGCCCTCGGGCAGCGCGGCGGACTCCCACTCCTACACCAAGAGCGGATCCGACCCCGACGGCAACGGCTACGTGAGCTTCCACGGCTGACCCACGGAGCCCGCTCCCTCCAGTGGTGTCTGGCAAATCCCTCGGCCGTACCTGGGCTTGCGGCGGGTGGACCATCGGTGGTCGACCCCGCCGACCGAGATGAGCCGGGAGCCCCCTTTTCCAGGGCAGGGGCCGTCCGGGAACTGTGCCAGGGGCGCGTGTCGGGTTTGGCCGGCGGTGGGTGCGGAACTCGTGGCGATGCGAACGGACAAGGGAGGTCCAGCCATGCTCAAAGCTGTCGCAGACGTCCTCCGGGCGATCGGGGGCGCGCTCGCCACGGTCGTCTCGTTGCCCTTCCGTGCCGTCGCCCGGCTCTTCGGTGGGGCGTCGGACACCGCGCACGGGCGTCACTGACCCTGCCGGAAACGGGCGGGCCGCACCTGGTGACGGGGTGCGGCCCGCCCTCTTCGTGCGCCGGGGCCGGGTAACGCGTGCTCCTCGGCCCGCGCGACACGGCTGACCGACGAATCGCTCTGCAGCGGGCGGCTCGTGCGGGACCGGTCGGGGCGCTGGGTGCTGCCGGCCTTCCGCCACACCGGCCCGGACGGCGGGTTCGTCGGGGAGATCACCGATCCGCTGCCGGTGTCCTGGACACCGGCAGCGGATCGGGACTCCGCGTGGCCGGCGGTGAGCCCATGGCCCTCTGACGGAGCCGACCCCGGCTCACACCCCGGTGCGGTTGTACTCCTCGACGCGGGGCGGTGGTTCGGCCGGGTCGAGGCCGTGGGTGCGCATCTGGGTGGTGAGGTGGGTGACATAGCGGGCGAAGGCGCGGACCAGTGTTTCCGTGCCGTGCAGGCGCTGTCTCAACTGGGCGTTCTCCGCGTCGAGTCTGTCCACGCTGGCCTGGATGACCGCGAGGTCGGCCCGGCGTTCCTCAGGGGCCGCGGCGGCCTCCGCCGCCCGGCGCTGTGCCTCGGCCGTGATGGTCGCCGCCACGCGCGTAGCGCGGGCGGCGTACCAGCCGCCGGCGATCGCGCCGACCGGGCCGCCGACCGCGGCCACCGTGGTCCAGAACTCGCTCATCTCTCCCCGCCTTTGCGCCGCGGAACCGGGAACTCGGGTGTGGCGCTGGCCCAGAGCAGCACGCCGACGTGGATCGTCGCGTAGTACCCGGCGACCCACAGGCCCCGGGAGTAGTCCCCGGAGACGGCGGCGGTCAGATAGGCGCCCAGCCACACGATGGGCGGTGCCAGGGCCGCGGCGAAACCGGCCCAGTCGCGGCCGGCCTTGACGAGCGAGGAGAGGACCGCCGCGGTGCCGGCGGCGACCCACAGCCAGGACCAGGCGTGCAGCGGCGCCGCGTCGGTCAGCAGCGCCAGCCCCTGGGCGTTGGGCGCGGGGTCCAGCATGAACTGGAGCCCCCACAGCAGCTCTCCCGTGCCGACGATGAACAGGAACCCCCCGCGCCGCCCGAGATGGGCCCGCAGCCACCGGACGGACGGCCGACCGGCCATCGCGCACCTCCCCACCCACGGCGCCTGACGTCATAGCCGCGATACCCCGGGGTCCGTCGCAACTCGCCCATGGGCGCCGGGATTAGCCCGAACGTGTGCCAAGTGGGCCGTTCGGCGCGGCCGGTGCGGGGCACTCGGGCGGGCATGGGTGACATCCTGATCGGCACGTGTTCGTGGACGGACCGCGCGCTGCTGGCCAGCGGCTGGTACCCGCCGGGGGCGCGCAGCGCCGAGGCGCGGCTCCGGTACTACGCCTCGCGTTTCCCCGTCGTCGAGGTCGACGCCACGTACTACTCCCTGCCCACCGCGCGCAACAGCCGCCTGTGGGCCGAACGCACCCCGGACGGCTTCGTGTTCGACATCAAGGCGTTCTCGCTGCTCACCGGCCACCCGACGCGGGCCGGCGCGCTGCCGCCCGGACTGAGACCGGAGGGACCGCCGGAGCGCTTCCTGCGCGCGGCCCAACTGCCGGGCGCCGCGCTGGAGGAGGTGTGGCGGGCGTTCCTGGAGGGCATCGCGCCGCTGCGCGAGGCGGGCCGGCTGGGCAGCGTCCTGCTCCAGTTCCCGCCGTGGTTCGGGCCGGGGGAGCGGGCGCGGGCGCGGCTGGCGGACTGCCGCCGGCGGGTGCCGGACGACCTGCGGCTGGCCGTCGAGTTCCGGCATCCGGGCTGGTTCGCGCCGGGACACCGGGCCGCCACGCTGGAGTTCCTGCGGAGCCGGGGGCTGGCGCTGGTCGCCGTGGACACCGCGAGCGGGCTGCCCGCCTCGATGCCGCCGGTCGCGGAGGTGACCTGCCCGGAGGTGGCGGTGGCGCGGTTCCACGGGCGCAGTCCGGCGTGGGGATCGGGGAGCAAGGAGGAGCGGTTCCGCCACCGTTACACGCCCGGCGAGCTGGCCGCCTGGATCCCGCGCGTGCGGCAACTGGCGGCGGGTGCCAAGGAGGTGCACGTCCTGTTCAACAACTGCTGCGGCGACGCGGCCGTTTCCGCCGCCGCGACGATGGCCGGGCTGCTGGGCTCGGTCACACCACCCGGCGTTTGACCAGGGCGCCCAGCACCAGCGCGCCCGGCAGCAGCGGCAGCCACACGGTGATCACGCGGTAGGCGAGGACGGTCGAGGTCGCCGTCGTGGCCGGGGCACCGGTGGCGACCAGCGCGAGGACCAGCGCGGCGTCCACCGAGCCGATGCCGCCGGGGCTGGGCACCATGGCGGCGACCACCGAGGCGGCCATGTAGGCGAGCACGATGTGCGCCACCGGCACGTGCAGGTCGAGGGAGAGCGCGACCGCGACCAGCCCGGCGGCCTGGAGCACCGGGAAGGCGAAGGAGCCGCCCCACAGGGCCAGCACCCGGCGCGGGCGGGTGTGCAGGGAGCGGATGTCGGTGAGCGCGGCGCGCAGGAAGCCGCCGACGGTGCGGCGCAGCGGGCGGATCGCGCAGACGGTCAGCACCGCGGCGAGGGCGGCGGCCACGCCGGCCGTCGCGAGCAGCCCGAGGCCGATCCGCTCCGGCAGCAGCGCCTGGAGCCGCAGCGCCTCGGGGAACGCCAGGAGCAGCGCGGCGAGCAGCGCCACGCGCGAGACGCCCTCGGCGAGGAAGTACAGGGCGAGCGCGGCGGAGTAGCGGGCGGGCGGGATGCCGCAGCGGGTCATGAAGCGGATGTTGACCGCGCTGGCGCCGATTCCGGACGGCAGCAGGTGGTTGGCGGCTCCGGCGGCGAACTGGGTGGCGAACAGGCGTCCGGCGGGGAGCCGTTCGTGGACCGTGCCCTGCCGCGCGAAGGACACGGCGACCCAGCCCAGCAGGGTCGTGCCGAGGGCCGCGAGCAGCCAGGAGCCGTCGGCGGCGAGGACTTGGCGGGCGCCGGAGGTCAGCACCTCGTGGTGCAGACCGGCCCAGACGGCCACGGCGATGAGGGGAAGCAGGCAGAGGGCCTGGCGCAGCGGCAGCCGTCGCATGGCGCGAGGATGCCCGCGCCGGGCGACGTCCCGGCGTCCCGTGGCCGACCGGCGGGGGAAGAGAAGGCGAGCGCGGCAGGGGCGGAAGGTGAATTTCACGTAGCGGAAACGTGGATGTTATCGGCCTCCCCAAGGCTTCAACAAAACGTTGAACTCTGCGGCCGATCCCGCGGACCGACGGTTCCGCCGTGTGACGGTACCTCCCGACGGCGCGGCGGAGAAGGGCGAACGTCCCCCCGCTCCCCACCCCAACACGGCGCAACACGGCGCAACGCGGCGCCAACCGACCGCAACCCAGCGCCGACCCACCGCAAGCCACTGCCCCGGAGCCTTCACCATGTCGCGCAACACCACCACCCGCCGCCGGCGGCTGTCCCTGGGCGCCGCCGCCTCCGCCGCCTCCCTGGCCACCGTCATCGCCCTGGCCGGCGTCGCCCCGTCGTCCACCGCCGCCGCCCCCGACCGGTCCGGCAGCCACCGCAAGGTGGACGTCGAGGTGCTCGTCATCACCATGTTCCAGCCCGAGACCGCGCCCTGGCTGCGCGAGGAGAGCCTGCCCCTCACCGTGGACGTGCCCGGCGCCTACAGCCCGGTCCGCTGCAACCGCCAGGGCCTGTGCGTCCTGACCACCGGCATGGGCAAGTCCAACGCCGCCGCCACCATGAGCGCCGTCCTCGACAGCCCCCGGCTGGACTTCGACGACGCGTACTTCCTCTCCGCCGGCATAGCGGGCACCCCGCCGGACAACGGCACCCTCGGCTTCGCCGCCTGGGCCCGCTGGGTCGTGGACTACGACCTCGGCCACCACCTGCTGCCCGAGGAGGCCCCCGACATCCCGCACGCCTACCAGGAGTTCGGCGGCGAGACCACCGTCTTCCGGCTCAACGACGACCTGGTCGACCTGGCCTACGACCTCACCCAGGACCTCGAACTCACCGACAGCGCCGTCTCCCAGGAGGTCAGGAGCCACTACCCGGGCCAGGAGGGCGTCGAACCCTACGTCGCCGTCTGCGACACGCTCACCGGCGACAACTACTGGTCCGGAGCCGGGCAGTCGGCCCGCGCGGACTACATCACCGCGCTGCGCACGGACGACCAGGGCGACTACTGCACCACGCAGATGGAGGACAACGCCACCGCCACTGCCCTCGAACGCCGCGGCTACCTCGACCGCTACCTCAACCTCCGCACCGCCAGCAACTTCGACCAGCCCTACCCCGGCCAGACGGTCTCGGAGCACCTCGCGTCCAACTCCGGCGCGTTCCGGCCCTCCCTGGAGAACGCCTACCTCGTCGGCTCCGTCGTGGTCGACCACCTGCTGGAGACGACGCCGTGACGAACGCGATCGACCGCTGGTTCAAGCTGACCGAGCGCGGGTCCACCTGGTCCCGTGAAGTCCGGGGCGGCGTCGCCACGTTCTTCACCATGGCGTACATCGTGGTGCTCAACCCGCTGATCGTCGGCACCGCTCCCGACGCGACCGGCGCGGTCCTCGGCATCCCGGCCGTGGCCGCCGTGACCGCCCTCGTCGCCGGGGTGATGACGATCGCGATGGGCGTGATCGGGCGCTATCCGTTCGCCATCGCCACCGGGCTCGGCCTCAACGCGTTCGTCGCCACCAGCCTGGCCTCCGAGATGACCTGGGCCGACGCGATGGGCCTGGTGGTGCTGGAGGGCCTGATCATCACCGTCCTGGTGGTGACCGGCTTCCGCACCGCCGTCTTCTACGCCATCCCCGCCCAGCTCAAGACCGCGATCGGCGTCGGCATCGGGCTGTTCATCGCGCTCATCGGCCTGGTCGACGCGGGGTTCGTCCGCCGCGTCCCGGACGCGGCGAACACCCCGGTGCCCGTCCAGCTGGGCTCCGGGGGCACCCTGCACAGCTGGCCCGTCCTCGTCTTCGCCGCGGGCGTGCTGCTGCTGGCCGTGCTCGTCGTGCGCAGGGTGCCGGGCGCGATCCTGATCGGCATCGTGGCGACGACGGCGCTGGCCATCGTGGTGGAGGCCGTCGCCGGGCCGGGCCCGGTGTTCGGCGCGGACGGCTCGGTGAACCCCGGCGGCTGGAGCCTCGTCGTGCCGGAGATGCCCGACAAGGTGGTCGACACCCCGGACTTCGGGCTGCTCGGCGAGTTCAGCCTGCTCGGCTCGTTCGAACGGGTCGGCGCCGTGGCCGCGCTCCTGTTCGTCTTCACGCTCCTCCTCGCCGACTTCTTCGACACCATGGGCACCGTCGTGGGCGTCGGCGCCGAGGCGGAGCTGTTGGACAAGGACGGCCGGCTGCCCGGCATCGGGCCCGTGCTGTTCGTGGACTCGCTGGCCGCCGCCGCGGGCGGCGCCGCCTCCACCTCCTCCAACACCACCTACATCGAGTCGGCGGCGGGCGTCGGGGAAGGCGCGCGCACCGGCCTGGCCAGCGTCGTCACCGGCGTGCTCTTCCTGCTGGCCACGCTGTTCACCCCGCTGGTGTCGGTGGTGCCGTCCGAGGCGGCCGGTGCCGCGCTCGTCGTCGTCGGGTTCCTGATGCTCACCCAGATCAGGGCCATCGACTTCGAGGACTACGGGGTCGCGATCCCGGCGTTCCTGACCATGGTCGTCATGCCGTTCACGTACTCCGTGACCAACGGCATCGGCGCCGGCCTCGTCAGCTACGTGGTGATCAAGGTGTGCCAGGGCCGCGCACGGCAGATCCACCCGCTCCTGTGGGTCGTCGCCGCCCTCTTCCTGGCGTACTTCGCGATCGTCCCGCTGGAGGACCTGCTCGGCGTCGACTGACCTCCCGCCCCCACCCACCGGACGCGCCCGGTCCCGAGTCTCCCCGGCTCCGGGCGGGGCGCGCGATCATGACCGGGAACGACGATCAGCTCCGCGCCCCGCCGGGACCCGCCGCCAGGGCCCGCCGCCAGGACCCCCACAGGAGCCCGCATGTCC